>JALOSP010000265.1 GCA_025458365.1 Hyphomonadaceae bacterium | reverse complement strand
TCCCAATGCCGGACGCCAGTCGGGCGACCCGCCTGCACCTGATTGGCATGTGGCTGACCTTTGCTGTTTCCGCCTTGATGATCGCCTGGTTTGTCGTGCGCATGACGCGCCTGATTCGTCAGCGCGATGCCGAACTCGCCGCTGCCCGCGAACAAGCGCTGCGCGACGAGCGCGTTCTCGCGATTGGCACACTCGCCGCTGGCGCCGCGCACGAACTCGGCACCCCGCTCGGCACCATGGCCCTGCTCGCCGGCGAATTGGTCAATGAGCCGGGGCTGACGCCCCTCGTGCGCGAGGATATCCAACTGATTCGCCAACAAATCCAGGTCTGCAAAAGCATCATCACCGGGCTCTCGCATCGTGCCGGCGCTGACCGTCTGGAGAACGCCCCGCGCCAGGCGCTTGACCGCTGGGTCGATACCATCCGACAGCACTGGCATGCCAGCCGTCCGCAGGCTGAAAGCCGGTTCCGGCTGCTGGGTCAGTCCCCGGCGCCGGCAATCATCACTGACCCACGTATCGAACAAGCCGTGCTTAATTTGCTCAACAACGCCGCCAATGCGAGCCATCAACGCATCGACCTGAGTGTTGGCTGGACGTCTGGCGGCTGGATGTGACCGACCTGTCAGGCAGGGTCGGGATGATGACAGCGCTGGGAGATCTGGACAGCGCAGCCTTGCCCACTGTGATGCGCAAGGCGCTGGCAGTCGGGCTGGGCCTTGAACCGGTGGCGTCTGACGGGGCGGCTTGACGATCAGACGAATACGGTGCGACGCAACGCGCCGGTATCCAGGCCCCAGGCGTGGGCCAGCGTGCGGGCCTGAAGATCGGCCAGGTCGTTGGCGGGGATCAGATCGCGCTCATCGTGCAGGCGCGACAGGCCCGGCCAATCGCCCAGCATCCGGCCACCAGGCAGGGCGCCGCCCAAGTTGCCGCCCAGAACGAATGCTGCTGCGCCGGTGCCGTGGTCGGTGCCGCCTGTGCCATTGACCCGTGCGGTCCTCCCGAACTCGGTATTGATCAGCACAGTCGTCTGGCGCCACAGCGGGCCGAGGCCGGTTTTCAGTGCAATCATGGCTGCATCCAGCTGGCGAAGGCGGTTGGCGAGCAACCCCTCTGACGTGCCTTGCCGGAAGTGCGTATCCCAACCGTCGAACGACAGCACGCACACGTCGGGGCCGCCTCCGGCCCGCATCAATTGCGCTGCAGCCTGGGCCAGCGGTGCATAGCCGCCGTCGCCGCGCCTGCCGCGTCCGTTGCCATCACCCGCTCCCATCATGTCGCCTGCAATTGCATCGGTGGCTACCGCGCGCGACAGGGCCTGCCCCAGAAGCGGGTCGCTGGCATAGAGGTCCATCAGCCGGGTCAAGGTGTCTGCATCAGCCTCCGGTGCCAGTGACGGTGCCCAGGACGAGGCCGAGGCAGTCCCTCGCAGCACCAGCGGCACCGTGCGCCCGATGGCCACCGCCTGTCGCGGCCCGCCAGCCAGCTGCAATGCCCGGTTCAGCCAGCCGTCACGCACGCCGGCGCTTGTGCTGCCCTGTTCCAGCACATCCTGCCCGTCGAAGTGCGACCGGTCGCGGTATCCGCTGGCTGCAGCATGCATGAACGACATTTCGCCCCCAGCCCACATCCCGTGCAGCCCGGCCAAAGCCGGATGCAGGCCGAAGCCGTCACTGAGGGGCAAGGTGCCGCCGGGCGCACCGGGCTCGGGCATCGCAATCTCCCCGCGCAAGGACCGATAGGCCGGATCGGCATGGGGTACGATCGCAGCCAGCCCGTCCATCGCACCGCGCAGAATGACCAGCACATATTTGCCACCTGCGCGGCCCGAACCGGCAGGGCGGCTCTGGGCAAAGGCGGCCTGGCCTGCGGCACTGGCCAACGTCAAGCTGGCAAGGCCGTTGGTGAGGAAGGAGCGTCGGTTGCCGGTCATGGTGAATACTCTGGTCTGACGGGAGGGGGTTGGGCGGATGGCTGGTCAGCGGCGCTGGAACTCGGGCGACATCAGGGCCAGCGTGATGCCTTGTTGCCTTGTCTCGGCCCGGCGGATGGCGGTGCGCGTGGCATCGCTGAGGCTGGGGCCGAGACAGGCCTCGGCAAAGGCCACCGCATCGGTCGATTGGGCAATCTGTTCGGCCACGAGGCTCGACCAGTCCACCCGTTTGAGGATGGCGTCCGGGCCTGCCCAACTGGCCGCATCGTCAGGCCAGCCTTCGGGGCTCGGCGCACGGAAGGCCAGTTGTCCCAGCTGTTCGTACGCATCGCGCAATTCGCGCAGCCGCCCGCCTGTGCGGCCTGACGCGCGCAGGGTGGACAGCAGGAAGTCGTGCGGTGTCTTGAACTTGGCCTGCTGCGGCGCCCAGCATTCGGGGCTGTCCACCAGAGTTTCGGCCACAGCCGCAAGATCGCCGCCGGTGCGGTTGAAGCTGGCTTCCAGCCGGGTCACCAGACTGGCAGGCGGATCGTCGGCCACGAAATGGCGGGCGAGCTTGGTGGCGATCTTGCGTGCGGTCGCCGGATGGGCGGCCAGGTCGGCCAGGATCGCAGGCACCAGAGCCCTCCCGGTCTGCCGGTACGTTCGGCCCAGAATGGTGCGGCTGCCCGGTTCGTGCATCGGTGCGGCAAACACTGTGGTGCCCGGTGGGGCATTGCCGGCAAACCGGGCGGTGCGCTGGTTGACGATGGTCCAGCCGGTCAGCGCGCGGGCAAATTCGGTAACATCGGCCTGGGTGTAACCGGCTTCTGTGCCCACAGTGTGGAGTTCGAGGATTTCGCGCGCAAGGTTCTCGTTCAGGCCTCGCACCCGGCCATTGCGGTTCTGGCGGGCGGCAGCCACGGAGTTCGGGCCGATTGATTGGGCCTGATCGAGATAGACCAGCATGCCGGGGTGGGTGGTGCTGGCGGTCAGCAGATCGACAAACCGGCCCAGCACATGGGGCCGGATCGCTTCGCGCTCGAATGGTCCGGCAAAGGGCACTTTCTGGGCGCCATTGGCGGCCATCGTGAAATGATTGGCCCAGAACAGCGCCCACCGTTCGACAAACCCGGCATCGGTGGTCGCCCCGTGACGGACGCGGGCGGCGATCTCGTTGCCGAGCAGACGCCCTGCACGTTCTGCCAGCACCGGCGCATCGGCTTGGGGTTCTGCCATCATGGTCTGCCGGTCTGTTGCGGCTGGCCGATTGCGTTGCAGATCGGCCCCAGCCGCGCGTGCTGCCCGCCGTTGCCGCAGGCCTTCGGTGTAAAGCGCAAAAGCGTCTGCGCTACCGGGCAGGCCGGTGGAGTCTATCAGGGCGGTTTGCCCTCCCGCCAGTTGGCGCTTCAGATAGGCGCGTGGATCGGAGATCGCGGAAAGATCGCCGGGTCGTGCACCCACACCGAAACGGTTCAACGCAATGGCAGCCTCAAGGCTCATGGCAGGGTCCTCATGCGAGTGGCAGGTGCAGTCTTCATACGGCCGAAGAGCACGATTCCGTCGGTGGATTCTGTTGCTGCCGGGGTACAGCGAAGTCAGCCGCTTCCACGTAGGCCATGATGGGGCCTGGCACGTTTGATTGCGGTGTCATCCCGGG
>JALOSP010000264.1 GCA_025458365.1 Hyphomonadaceae bacterium | reverse complement strand
ATGCCGTGGCCAAGACAGTGATCGAGGCATCCGGCGTGGCGCTGACCTATCTGGTCGGCACCATGATCGAGCTGCCGCGTGCGGCGATCCGGGCAGATGAGATCGCCCGTCAGGCGGCCTTCTTCTCGTTTGGCACCAATGACCTGACCCAGACCACGCTGGGCATCTCGCGCGATGATTCAGGCCGCTTCATGGGCGCCTATGTCGATCAGGGGATTTTCGAGAAGGACCCGTTCGTCACCCTCGACCAGTCTGGCGTGGGTGACCTGATCAAGCTCGCCCGCGACCGTGGCCGGGCGACGCGGCCAGACATCAAGTTGGGCATTTGTGGCGAACATGGCGGCGATCCGGCCTCGATCCACTTCTGCGAAACTGCCGGTCTCGACTATGTGTCCTGCTCGCCGTTCCGCGTGCCAATTGCCCGGCTGGCGGCTGCACAGGCCGCTCTTGCAAGCCAGCTCTCAGGCTGATCGCAAGCGCCGGGGCGGCCTGAAATAAGGCAATTCTGCGACCAATGCGTAACCGGATACCTCACTCCCCCGGCGGGTAGGTGCATTGCAGAACTGCAGTGCAACCGGTTCTGTGACCGAAAACAAACTTGGAAACAGGTGGTTGCCAGCTCAATTACGGCAATCAGCCCGGTTCTGGCTGGCCCGATGCGGTACCTTGTCCGGGTTGTCATCGCGGTGACATGCAGGTGACACCCCCGGCCATGAACGAGGCAAAACTCGGTCTTCCCGGTCTGGTCGCGCGCGATGCTGCGATCGTTCTGGGGGTTGTTATGTCACTGTGTGCGCTTGGCGCCGGTGCCCAGGCAGAGCCTGTCAACCAGACCCAAAACCAATCCGCTTCCGGCACCAGCCAGGGCGCATCCTCCCCCACACCGGTTCCTGTTCGCGTCGTCTTCAACGATACGCCGGTGTCCGCACCGTCTTCCAGCCAGCCGGCATCAGCCTCTGCCGCACCGCGTGCGGCCCCCGCCAACGACCCGGATGTGCAAGAACAGACCCGTCAGTCACGGGCCCGTGGTGGCGCCAATGAAGCCGCCGAGGTCCGGTGCCTCGCCGAAGCGGTCTACTACGAAGCCCGTGGCGAGCCGCTGCGTGGCCAGCAGGCCGTTGCCGAAGTGGTGGCCAACCGGGTGCGGTCGCGCGCCTATCCCAACACCTATTGCGGCGTGGTCTATCAGCGGGCCCGCAATGTCTGCCAGTTCTCCTGGGCCTGTGACGGGCGCCGTTCGGCTCCGCGTGGTGCGGCCTGGACCCGTGCGATGGACATTGCACAGGACGTCCATGCCGGGCGTGAAGCCGGTGTGGCCCGTGGCGCCACCCATTTTCACACCACGGGTGTGCGTCCCGGTTGGGCATCACGCATTCCGCGCGTCGGCCAGATCGGCACGCACATCTTCTATCGTTTGCGATAGGATGGACCAAAGGACTGCGGACCTCCCCGTCTGCGTTTCAATTCCCGCTTGAGCGCGGCAATCCTTGCAGCACTGTTGCGCACGGGTTTGCGGCTGGGACAGCCGCGCTCCAGCTACTGGCGGCGCGGCACGCCCCTGGCGATGTTGGCTTTCACCATCCCCGGGAAGAACCGGCGCATGAACCGGATCTTCTCGGCGGCCTTTCCCGCCATGACGAGCTGGGCCTCCGTGTGGGCGGCTTCCCAGGCTTTCTCTGCGGCCAGTTCCACCGGATAGACATCCAGCCCTCCCGCCTTGAGATCCTCGCTCAGCCGCCGGTTCGCGCCCTCGGTCGCGCCCATGTCCAGGATCGGCGTGTCAATGAACCACGGGGCCAGGCACACCACCCGGATTCCCTTGCCGGCAAATTCGGCGTCCAGTGCCTCGCTCAGGCCCAGAACCGCAAATTTGGTGGCCGAATAAACTGCAAGCCGGGGCGCACCGATCACTCCAGCGGTCGAGGCCACATTCACGACCCGTGCCCCGGGCGTTTTCTCCAGCAGGGGCAGGCTGGCATAGACACCGTTGATCACGCCCTTCAGATTCACATCCACCACCAGATCGGCATCGTCCTGCGGGATCTCCTCAAACCACCCGCTGCGCCCGATCCCGGCATTGTTGAACAGGAGGTGCATCCTGCCGCCGGTCTGGTCGCCAAAGCCGGAAACTGCATCAGACCAGCCCGACCTGTCGCGGACATCAAACACCGCCGTCCAGCAAGAACCATCAGGCAGCAGTCGCACGGTCTCCTCAAGTGGCCCCGATGCCACATCGGCCAGACCGCAGAACCAGCCACGACTGGCAAACAGGATGGCTGTCGCCCGTCCGATGCCAGAGCCTGCACCCGTGATGAAAATGGTCTTGCGATTGCTGGATGCAGACATGATCGCGCTTTCTGTTGAAGCGCTCACCGGACGTGAAACTGCCGCAGCCGTCAAGGCTGACAGCCGCACTGTGCAGCCCTATATCGAGCGCAAAGTGGAGGCTGCTGGATGGATGCGCGCGAGATCAGGATCAAGCAATTGCGGTTTCGCGCCTGGCGCCGGGGCTTTCGCGAGCATGATTTCCTGATGGGCACATTTGCAGACCAGAAGCTGGACGGGCTCGACAGCAAGGGGCTTGATGCCTTCGAAGACCTGCTCGAACAGGCCGACTGGGACGTCTATTACTGGATCACCAGCCAGCGCCCTGTCCCACCTGAATTCGACAGCCCGGTGATGGAGGGGCTCAAAGCCCTGTCGTTCACTGTCGAAACCATCCAACGCGCGGTGTGAAGGATGCTTCGGAATGGGTGCATGGTCAGAGTCGCTCTACGGTAATGATTTCGCCGCTGATGTCCGCGACGCGTTGAAACTCGTCGTGAGGCTTGACAGGCCTGCATCGTGGATGGTCGACACGCTGGGCAAGCACTTCCAGCTCAGCACCGATCCTGTTCCGACCGACGATGACTTGCGCGACGGCGATGACGCCGACTTCTGGCTTGCAGTAGCGGATGGACTGCACCGGTTCGGTCTTGTCGATCCAAGGGTTGATTCGGTTGTGGCCCGACTGATGTCCGGGCTGGATGTGGAGCGCTGGCGGCTGCTGGATGCGAGCCCGGCATCCCTGAAGAAGCGGGCGAAGGTGCTGGCGGCACTTCAAGAAAAACTCTCTTCGCCTTTGCCAACGTCTGCCACCCGCAAGATCCAGCAAACTCCTGATTCACTGGTGTTCGACCCGGGGGACGTTGTGGCTTTGCCGACCCTTGATGGGGCGGTGTTCAACCGGTTTGAAACACCGGAATGGAAATCCCGGTGGACGCCTAACGGCTGGGTCGCCGGTATCGTGCTCGCGACCGGGCGGACGTTCGGCATGTTCGGCTGGTACCTGACCACACAGCTCGACCTGTTGAGTCCGGCGCGGCCAGACCTGGAACAGGTCAAGGCCTCACGCGCGGTTCTGTTTGGCACGGGGCGTCTGTCGCCGCGCCACCTCAAGACCATGCGTGTCGAGCATCTTGGCAGGCTTTCCATGGATTGTGATCGACTGATCAAGACCGCACGCGCAGAGGGCTATCGTGACATGCTGAGCGGACCGGACGCGTTCGCCAATTACTATCTCCATGATCCGCACA
>JALOSP010000263.1 GCA_025458365.1 Hyphomonadaceae bacterium | reverse complement strand
TGCCCCCGCAGAGGCCACGTTCAGGATTTTCCCGCGCAGAGGCAGCACGGCCTGATTCGACCGGTCGCGGGCCTGTTTTGCCGAACCACCAGCCGAATCGCCTTCGACGATAAACAATTCGGTGCCCTCGGCACCGCGTGTCGCGCAATCGGCCAGCTTGCCGGGAAGCCGCAGCTTGCGGCCGGCATTCTGGCGGGCGACTTCCTTTTCCTTGCGCCGCTTCTGACGGTCCTCGGCCTGGCTGATCGCCCAATCCAGCAGCACGCGGGCCTCGCGCGGGCTGGCCCCCAGCCAGTGGTCGAACGGGTCCCGGACAACACTCTCCACGATGCGGGCCGCTTCCGTGGTGGCCAGCCGGTCCTTGGTCTGGCCCACGAACTCCGGCTCGCGGATAAAAACCGAGATCACCGCAGCAGCGGTCCCGAACACGTCTTCAGCCGTGATCTGGGCGGCTTTCTTGTCACCCACCAGTTCGCCATAGGCGCGCAACCCCTTTGTGATCGCCGCCCGCAGGCCCTGTTCATGGGTGCCGCCTTCGGGTGTGGGCACCGTGTTGCAATAGGAGCGCATGAAGCCGTCAGCATCGCCAAACCCGCGCATGCCCCATGCCAGTGCCCATTCCACCGTGCCATGGCCGCCGTCCTTCTCGATCCGTCCGGCAAAGGCACTGGCGGTGACGGTCGGCGCATTGCCGATCTGGGCAGACAGGAAGTCTGCCAGTCCATTGGGGAAGTGCAGCACTTCCTCGGTGGGGGTCGCATCGCCGTCGCGCAGCCGTTCGGGCGCGCATTTCCAGATGATCTTCACGCCCCGGAACTGGTAAGCCTTGGAGCGTGCCATGCGGAACAGGCGGGCCGGTTCAAACCGTGCTCCTTCTCCAAAAATCTGCGGGTCAGGGTGGAATCGAACAGTGGTGCCGCGCCGGTTCTGCACCGTGCCCAGATCCTCGATCTTTCCGGTTGGCACACCGCGCGAAAAGCACAAGCGGTGCAGCCGCCGGTCGCGTGCGACTTCGACTTCCAGCAGGTCAGACAGGGCATTGACCACCGAAACACCCACACCGTGCAGACCGCCGGAGGTCTGGTAGGCCTTGTCGGAGAACTTGCCGCCGGCATGCAGGACCGTCATCACCACTTCGAGCGCAGACTTGTCGGGGTATTTGGGATGCGGGTCAGTCGGAATGCCGCGGCCATTGTCGGCCACGACCAGACAACCGTCTGCCTCCAGCGTCACCTCGATGCGGGTGGCGTGGCCTGCCACCGCCTCGTCCATCGAATTGTCGAGCACCTCGGCAAACAGATGGTGCAGGGCCCGTGCGTCGGTACCGCCGATATACATGCCAGGGCGTTTGCGGACCGGTTCGAGGCCCTCCAGCACTTCGATCGATGAGGCCGAATAGGCGACCGATGTCGCGTCCCTGTCCTGACTTGCATTGGTCTGTGGTGTGGCACTTGCCGGTCTGGCTGTCCGGGCTGCCTCGTTGGACGCCGACAGATCGCGTGCCGGAGCACTGGCCTTGGGCAGGGCGTCCTCGTCGAACAGGGAGCGGGCGGGGTCTGCAGCCATGGAATCACGACTTTCTGGCAATGGGCAACCAGACAGGCAGAAGCCGTTTCGAACGGCTGGTCAAGTCAGCGCTTGTACGCCGAAGCGCCTTCGACACAGGGTTTTGCAGTACAGGGTTTGCAGTGTGCAGTGCCGTCTCGAACCCGGATTGTTAACCCCGGAATGGTAACACGGGATCTGACACAGACGGGACGGAGATCCTGATATGGGTTGGTGGAAAACAGATGACCGGCACAAGGCCGGGCGTGAGCGTGTGGGCGTCCGCGACCGTGAGGGCCGTCAGACCAGTCAGCACGTGGTGGAGCTGGAAGCTGAGATCTGGGACCGTCCCGGAGCCCGGTCGCGTCTGCCGGAACTCCGTCCACGGCGGCCAATCCTTGGACGGGGTGCACGCTGAAGGCATGCTTCAGCCCTCAATTGCACCGCCCGCAGTTGCGCGGCCTTGACCGCCAGCGCGGTTCGAACAACGTGCACGTCTCGGGACCCATGCGCCACCGCTGCATGCCATTCCCTTGGTTGGAGCAGTCGCTTGGATCCTCATCGTCAAATCTCGGGATGGCTGCTGTCTGGGATCGGCTGCCTGCTGCTGGCGGCCGGTTGCAGCGGTGGTGATCCCGTTAAAGACAATGCGCAGACCGACGCCAATGCCACACCCGCTGCTTTGGTTGAAGTGGTGGCAGCCAGTCCGCTGACCGGCGGCGATCAGGTCGTGGCAACTGGTACTTTCCGGCGCGAGCGGGAGCTGGCCCTGGCGTTTCCAGTCAATGGCGTGTTGATCGCGATGAATGTGCGTGAAGGCGACCGGGTCAGCCAGGGTGCGCTTCTGGCAGCGATCGATCCGGCCACGGTCGATGCGCGCATTGCCCAGGCGCAGGCTGGCGTGGCTCAGGCTGCTGCGGGGATCGGTCAGGCAACCGGGCAGGCCAATGCGGCTCTGGCCCAGGTGGAAGCCGCACAGGCGCGCGCGGTGGCTGCCACAGCCGACGTGGCCCGCGCCAATTCTGTGCTGGCCCAGGCACAAGCCAGTTTCGAACTGGCCCGTTCCGATTACAATCGCGATGCCACCTTGGCCGCGCAGGGTTTTGTGTCTCCAGCCCGGATTGAAAGTGCAAGAACCCGGCTGGATGTGGCAAGTGCCAATGTCGAGGCAGCCCGAACCGGTGTGCAGGCCGCACGAGCTTCTGCAGATGCCGCGCGCGCCGCCATCAGCCAGGCGCGCGCCGGTGCGGGCGCTGCTGGTGCCGGGATACAGGCCGCCACCGGCGCCACCCGCGCCGCACAGGCCGGTGTGCAGGCGGCAGCCTATGATCGCAGCAAGGCCCGTCTTGTCGCTCCTTCTGACGGCGTGATCCTGTCGCGAAGTGCAGAGCCGGGTGAAGTGATCGCTCCGGGCCGCGCTGTTCTGACGCTCTCGGATGAAACCAGCCCGTTGATCCTGCGCCTGCCGGTCTCGGATCGTGACGTCGCCCGGATTGCCCGTGGCGACCGTGCCACCATCCGGATCGACGCACTGGGACGCGATGTCGAAGGTCGTGTCATCCGGGTGGCCGAACAGGCCGATCCGCGCACGGCGGCTTTCGATGTGGATGTTGCTGTGGATCAGACAGCTGGTATCCGCACCGGTTTCATTGCCGAGGCCCGCCTGATTGCGAGTGCGGGTGTGCCTGTTGCGCCGGGCAGCCAGACGATCCCGGCCGAGGCGTTGCTCGAGGCAGTTGATGGAGCAGCGACACTTTATGTGCTGGCTGCCGACCGGCAGACCGCAAGACTTGTGCGCGTCGGGTTTGGCGGGTTTCGTGATGGTCAGGCTCTGGTCACCGGCCTTGCGCCCGGGACACTGGTGATCACCCGTGGCGGCGGATTTGTGTCCAATGGCGCAAGGGTGGAAGTCACCGGCGGCAGCCGCGCGCCATGATGCTGTCGCCCAACCCCGCTGCCTTCACCGTGCGGCGCTGGCAGTTCACGCTTCTGGCGTTCGGCATGCTGTTCTGCCTTGGGCTTGCATCTTTC
>JALOSP010000262.1 GCA_025458365.1 Hyphomonadaceae bacterium | reverse complement strand
TTTGCGCCCGGCAGTTCATGTCGCTGTTGCCGCGTGTCAGGCCGCATTCCGGTTCTGGCGGCACCGGGCCTGATTGAGATAGCCCTTGTCGGTGATCTCGCCATCTTCAAGGCTCGGGTGATCGGGCAATAGGCGGATCGCGATCACAGCCTGTGTCGCTGGCTTGCCCGCCATGCAGGCGGCGAGCCGTGTGTTGGCGGCTTCGATCACTGCCGGGTGGGTGCTCAGCGCGGCCAGGTCAAGGCTGTCGTCGCCCGCCACGTCGCGCGCAACCTTCAGGTTCAGGAATCCCAGCGCTGTGAGCCCATCGGCGCCTTCACCACAAATCACGGCATCAGAAATCAGCCCGCCGAGCCCGGCCACCAGTGCCAGCCGTACCGTGCCCACCGGCACCCAGCTGCCATTGGCCAGCTTGAAGGTTTCCGACAGCCGCCCGTCAAACGCCAGTCCGACTTCAGGGCTGTCCGGCTCTGCAAACTTCAGCGCATCGCCTAACAGGTAATAGCCTTCATGATCATAGGCCTCTGCGGTCTTCTGGTGCTCGCCCAGATAGCCTGGCGTGATGCCCGGGCCCTTCACGCGCGCCTCCATCCGGTCACCCACGGGTACCAGTTTCAGGCTGAGGCCCGGCACGGGCAAGCCGACCAGCCCCATCCGGCGGTTGGGCCAGTGCACATTGCACACGGTGGGCGCGGTCTCGGTGGCGCCATAGCCAGCCGCCACCGTAATTTCCTCGCCACAGGTCGCAACGGCGCTCGCCTGAAGGCGCTGATAGACATCCTGGGTCAGCGATGCGCCGCCATATTGCATGATCGACAGGCGTTCGAAGAAAGCTGGCGCCAGCTCAGGGTCGCTCTCCAAGGCACCGGCCAGAAGGGCCCAGCCCAATGGGACCGTCAGATGATAGTTCGGCCTGACCTGTTTCAGCGTTGCCACCGTGGCGGGAAGGCCTTCGGGCGTCGGGCTGCCGGGGTCGATCCACAGGCTGACGCCAGCGGTGGTCAGCATGTGGAATACAGCATTGCCGCCAAGGGAGTGGCTCCAGGGCAGATGGTTGGCCATGATGATCCCGTCAGGCCAGAGACCGGCTTCCAGCTCCGGATCGAAGGTGGAGCGGATCTGGGCGGCATTGCGGGCCAGATTGGCGTGGGTGATGATTACGGCCTTCGGGCTGCCGGTCGAGCCGGAGGTCAACATGTATTTGGCAGGCGCCTCGGCTTTGATCGCTGCCGGGTCCGGTGCGGCACCGGTTTCCTGAAACAGCCCTTGCAGCGGCATGGCACGGCGGAGGCCCGCAGCCGGGCCGGTTGTGAGAGTTATCAATCCGGCGTCGGCTACCCAAGCGGCGGCCCGCGTGGCGGCACCGTCGATGCCTGCACCATCGACCAGCACAGCGCGCGCGCCGACCAGTGCCAGGGCTTCATGCAGCCGCCTTGGATCGCGGGCTTTCAGCGCATAGGCTGGTGTGATCGGGGCAATCACCATGCCTGCCAGCATCGCTGCATAGGTGAGCAGCGCATGATCGAGTGAATTGCCGGTTGCCACCGCAATCACATCGCCCGGCTTGAACTGCGCCAGCAGGCCGCGCGCCAGCGCCTGCACGCGGCTCCAGCCCTGCCGGTACGTCATGCTACGCCAGCCAGATGACCGGCCCGTCATCCGGTCAGCCACCGGGTCCGTCCCGGCCAGCCACAAACGGTCCGGCAGGGTTGCCGCCCAGTGGGGCAGGGGTGCAACTGCATTGGCAAACCCGTCGCGCAACGGATGCGGATTGGTCAGCAGCAAGGTCCCGTCGTCGCGGCGTTCGATGTCGATGCGGACGGGTGAAACGTATGGGGTGGCACGCATGGCGCTGTCCTAACCTGCCTTGCAAGCCGGTGGAAGCTGGGGCAGTCACGCAGGATGGATGAGTTGCTGTCGTTTGAGCCGTTCGAGGCCGATTTGTGGGTCTGGACGAGTGCGTCGGCATCCGCGTCGTGGCATTTCATCACTGTGCCGGTGGAGCTTGCGGGCCAGGTCAGGTCGATGGCTGGGCGTCCTGCGGCAGGCCCCGGATTTGGAACGATCCGGGTGCGCGCAACGATCGGATCGGTGTCGTGGGCAACATCACTTTTCCCAGACAAAGTGTCAGGCTCGTTCTTCTTGCCGGTGAAGCAGGCGGTGCGAAAACGGGCAGCAATCCTGTCCGGTGACAGGGTGACGGTCACGCTGGCGCTTGTGCTGTGAGCGGAGCGTCAAACCAAGCCCTTTCGGCCCGCGAATGCCTGATCCTGCTCGCGGTGGCGAGCACTTGGGGGGCCAACACGCTGCTGAGCAAGATCGCGCTGGGCTTCGTGCCGCCGCTGGCCTTTCTCACCGCCCGATTTGGGCTCACCCTGTTGCTGGCCTGTTGGTTGCTGCGGCCACTGCGCGGAGCACGTTGGCCGCTGCTGCTGGTGATCGCGCTCTTGACCGGCCCAGTGCACTTTGGCCTGCAATTCGTGGGGATTGCCCGAGCGGTGGACCTGTCACCCATGGTGATCGCCATGCAATTGTGGATCCCGTTTTCAGTGCTGTTTGCCGCAGTGGCATTGAAGGAAACCATTGCGCCTGCGCGGCTGGCCGGGGTCACCATCTCGTTTTTGGGGATTGCAGTGCTGGCGTTCGAACCGTCGGTATTTGCCCAGCTTGATGCTCTGGCGCTGGTTGCGGCCGCCGCAGCCAGCTATGCCGCTGCTTCAGTGCTGATGGCCCGCACCGGCGGGCTTGATCCGGTGCAGACCCAATTGTGGGTGGCAATTGCTTCGGTGCCTGTGCTGGGCGGGGCCTCTGCGGCGGTTGAAACCGGGCAGTTGGCCGCATTGATAGCTGCGCCGCCGATTGTGGCCGTGGCATTGGTGGTCGCCGCGCTGTTCTCCGGCCTCCTTGCCAACAGCGCGATGTGGCGCATCATCCAGCGCCATCCTGTCTCGGCAGTCACACCCTGGCTGCAGGTCTCGCCGGTGGTGGCGATCGTGCTCGGCATTGTGGTGCTGGATGATCCGCTGACAGTGCAATTGATCGCTGGTTTGGCGCTGTCGCTGGCCGGTGTGTTGGTCGTCGCCATGGCGCGCCAGGCGTGAACAACCCGGGTCGGTGCAGAGCAGGGCAGCGCGTGGCCAAGCCGGCCCGCCATCCGCCTATCGCACAGGCCGTGACGCCAGCCGACCTGGAGCGCGGGGCGATGGTGCTTTCGGCCACGTGCGTCCTGTCGCGGCAGCAGAGCGGCTCGGGCCACTGGCAGGCACATCGTCAAACAGTTCGGCCAGCTTGTCGGTCATCACGCCGCCCAGCTGCTCTGCATCCACGATGGTGACAGCCCGCTTGTAATAGCGGGTCACGTCATGGCCGATCCCGATGGCGATCAATTGCACCGGCGAGGTGTCCTCGATCCGGCGGATCTGTTCGCGCAGATGGTTTTCCAGGAACGCCCCACCGTTCACCGACTGGGTGCTGTCGTCCACAGGGGCGCCATCGGAAATCACCATCAGGATGCGACGCTGCTCGGGCCTGCCAAGCAGCCGGTTGTGTGCCCACTCAAGAGCTTCGCCGTCGATATTCTCTT
>JALOSP010000261.1 GCA_025458365.1 Hyphomonadaceae bacterium | reverse complement strand
CATAGGCGCGGAAGATCGAGGCTGGGATGGAATAGGCCGCGCCCACCATGCCGGCCGTCACGATGTCGAGCCCGTAGACCCCGATCAGGTAGCGCGGCAGCCACAGCGCCAGCGCCACGAAGGCGCCGAAGACGAAGAAGTAATAGAGCGAGAAGCGCCAGACCTGGATGTTCTTCAAGGGCTCCATCATGGCCGAGAGCGGCTCGGGCTTCGCACCCGTGGCGCGGCGGCGGGCCAGGTCCGGGTCATCCTTCGTCATCACGAAGAACACCACGGCCATGACCAGCAGCGCCGCCGCCCAGATCAGGGCCACGGTCTTCCAGCCATAGGCGACCATGATGACGGGGGCCGCGAATTTGGTGACGGCCGCGCCCACATTGCCGGCGCCGAAGATGCCCAGCGCCGTGCCCTGCTTTTCCTTGGGGAACCACTTGGCCACATAGGCCACGCCCACCGAGAAGGACCCGCCCGCGAGGCCGACACCCAGTGCGGCCAGCAGGAAGGTCGGGTAGTCATAGGCCTGGGTCAGCAGGGCCGTCATGATGGCGGCCGAGAGCATGGTGAAGGTGAACACCATCCGGCCGCCATACTGGTCGGACCAGATGCCGAGAATCAGCCGGATCAGCGAACCGGTGAGGATCGGCGTGCCGACCAGCAGGCCGAATTGCGTCTCACTCAGACCGAGTTCACGTTTGATCTGGACGCCAATGATGGCGAAGATGGTCCAGACGGCGAAGCAGACGGTGAAGGCGATGGTCGAGAGCCACAGCGCCCTGCCCTGCTCCTGCCCCTGCCCCCCTTGGCTGACGATGGGTGTAATGGCGCTGGACATCTTGATGCCCCCTTCCTCACGACGCGCGGTCTCTGGTGAGGCCACTGAAATCGCGGGGGGCTGTTTCGCGTTTGATTTGCGTCAAGCCGCAACGTGAGGCGCACGATTCAAGCACAGCCCGAACACCCGGCAGGAAGCGCCCGTCTGCGGATCAACAACAATCCGACGAACGTCGGTGTCGCGCTTGACAATAGTCAAGCAAGCCTTTGCAACCCCGGGTAAGATGCCAGGGAGGAGGTGAGCCATGCGACATCAGGACCTGGAGGAGATGCGCGCCATCCCCTTCTTCCAGAACGTCGATCCGGGCCAGGTCGAGGCGATGCTGCGCGGCGCCTTTCTGCAGCGCTTCCCGGCGCATGTGGAATTGATCCATACCGGGGAACCCGCGGATTTCCTTCATATCATCGTCGAAGGCACGGTGGAGTTGTTCTCCGGCCACCGCGACCGCGAGACGACCCTGGGCCTGTCGGGCCCGGGGGAGACCTTCATCCTGGCTGCCGTGCTGTTCGACCGCCCTTATCTGCAGTCGGCCCGGGCGCTGGTGGCCTCACGGATTCTGATGGTGCCGGCCGACGCGGTGCGAAGCGCATTCACGGCCGATGCCGGCTTTGCCCGGTCGGTCGCCGCAAACCTCGCCGAGGCTTATCGCGGCGTCGTCAAGGAGTTGAAAAATCAGAAGTTACGATCGGGCTTGGAGCGCCTCGCCAACTGGCTGCTCACGCATGATGCGGCAAATGGCTCGCGCGGCCAGTTTGACCTGCCCTTCGACAAGAAAGTGCTGGCTGCTCGGCTTGGCATGGCGCCAGAAGTTCTCTCACGCTCCTTTGCGGCACTCGGCGCCTATCATGTTGTCGTGCAGGGTCCTTCCGTCCTGCTGAAGGACGTGGACGCGCTGCGCAAACTGGCGCAGCCTTGCGCCACCATTGATGGGACAACACTGTGATTCACGCCCTTTGCTGACGCCAGATGATTGGGCCACCCTGAAAAGGAGCGCCATCCTTCGAGACCTGTCGGATACCGATCTGGCGGCCCTGCTCGACCCGCGCGGCGTCCGGTCGCTGGAGCGGGGGCATTTGCTCTTTCAGCAAGGTGACCCTGCGCGTGCTCTGTTTCTGGTTCTCGGTGGGCAGATCAAGCTGAGCCGTATCAACCCAGGTGGCGATGAGGCCGTCGTGCATATTTACGGCGCGGGCGAGAGCTTCGCCGAAGCGGCGATGTTCCTGGGAGGTCGCTACCCCGTGGCGGCGGAGGCGATCGTGCCTTCCCGCGTCATGTCGATCGAAAGCGAAGCCTTGCGCCGCAAGGTCGCCGAGCGCCCGGAAATCGCCTTTGCCATGATGGCCTCGATGTCCCGGCATCTGAAGGTGCTGGTGGACCAGATCGAGAGGATGAAGCTGCTTTCGGCGGACCAGCGCGTGGCGGAGTTCCTGCTTGGCCTGGGTGCCGGGAAGGCGGGCGCTGTCACCGTCAGCCTGCCGCATGAAAAGAGCCTCATCGCCAAACAGCTGGGGATGAAACCCGCGACCTTCTCGCGCGCCATCGCGCGGATCCGGGAACTGGGAGTCGAAGTGAATGGCAACCAAGCCAGGATAGGTGACACTGCGGCGTTGCGGGCTTTCGTGAATCGCTCAGCCGAAGACTGAGCTGCAGAGCCGTTTCCGTTCGCGAGACGCGTCTCACGGCGCCCAGCGAAGGTTAGAATCCGGTTCCGACCGCTGCTCCAGCCGGAACCCCATCAAACCATTACATTAGAGCGCGAGACGACAGATTACTCGGCTAACACCGCTTGCGTGCGGGGGGCCGGATAGGATGCCACTTTCGGGTGACAGCGGGCGCTTTTCCGCGAACGAAGCCGAAGGACAGCGACCGGGTCAGCGCGGCTGCCCGACACGCGCCTGGAACAACGCACCCAACTCCGCCAGCGCCATGCGGTCATAGCCTTCCAAGGGAACCCGAATCACCGCGCCACCGCGCCGCCCAATCAGCACATGGTCCACCACCAGGGTGCCGAAGCTGACATGCGTCACCTCGTGCCAGGGTAGGCGGATACGCCGGCCCTTGTGCTCAATGGCCAACCCGACCTCGTCCAATTCAAGGGCGGCTGGCCCGGCCAGGCGATAGATGAGCGTGTAGGCCCCCAGGGTGAGCGCCGCCGTCGTCAGGCCTGCCAGGACAATGTCCACGGGGGATTCAAAACCGGCAAGCCAGGCAAAGCCGGCGATGCAAAGGCCGGCAAGCCCGGCGACCAGAAGATTGCGGCGCCGCGCCGTGGCGGCTGAGGGTTCAAAGCGTCTTGCTGTCATGGGGCCATGCTAATGCCGGCGCACAGCGTGCCAACCGCCACACCCGCATGCCGCTGGGTGATCCAAGGGCGAGCCCTTTGCCATCCCATAAGCCTCGACCCTCCGGATGTCCGGCGAAGCCAGGAGCACAGAGAGGGGGCCGCTGCCGGTCTCGCCGTCGGACGGCGGCCTTCGGTCAGCGTTCCAACGTTCTGAGATAGGCGAGGAAATCCGCGATCTGGGAGCGCGTCATGCGAAACTCGGGCATGGCGGGATGGGCTGTCACGATCCCCTCGGCCAGCGACTCTGCCAGCTGAGACACGGGATAACGGTGGTGCAGGTCCCGAAAGGCAGGGGCAGCAGCCAGAGGGCTGCCTCCTGTCCGATCAATCGCGTGGCATTGGGCACAGTTGGCGGCAGCTATCGCCCGACCCCGCTGAGCCTGGCTCGTCTGCGCTTGAGCGACCCCGAT
>JALOSP010000260.1 GCA_025458365.1 Hyphomonadaceae bacterium | reverse complement strand
CAATCGGCCTCGCACGGAAACTCCAATTCAGAACGACCTGGTTTTCAGGGCTCAGATCACCCCCCAACAGATTTCCGTTTCGAACGGGGCACCAAACTGGACGCAGGTAGGGCATGATGGAATGCGAACGCTCAACCCAAAACAACACTGAAGCGATTCCAGCGCACATGGCAGCCCACATGAAGGCCCTCGCTCAGACAGGCTGATCACGCTGTCACCAGCCCTGTGCCACCTGCGCGCCGTGTTTTCTGCCCCCTTGCCACCGGCTGGCAAGGGACGCTGCGCCTCGGCGTGTACGCCGAGCCCTGTGCCAGCCGGTGGCGGCGGGGGCGGGTGAGGATGAGGGCCGCGCAGGCGGCCCCGGGTCCGGTGGTCGGGCCCGGGAACCTCTCGAAGTCGAGGGTTCCCATCATGTCACACGTTCAATCCATCCCGTTGAAGGCGCTTCAGCCCTCACCACTCAATGCCCGCAAGACCGGCAAGAAGGAGGCTGTCGAAGAACTTGCCGCCTCCATCGCAGCCCATGGCTTGCTGCAGGGCCTCACCGTCGTGGCGGTCGATGGCGGTCGCTATCAGGTCTCGGCCGGTGGGCGCAGGCTCGCCGCGCTGAAGCTGCTCCAGAAGCGCAAGGTCATCACCGGCGAGTTCGATGTGCCGTGCACCATTGTCCCCGGCGAGATCGCCGAGGAAGCCTCGCTGGCCGAGAACGTCCAGCGCGTGGCGATGCATCCGCTCGATGAGGTCGAGGCTTTCGGGCGGCTGGCCGCGTCGGGCCTCTTGGAAGACGCCATCGCCGCCCGGTTCGGGGCGAGCGTGCGCCATGTGCGCCAGCGGCTCGCTTTGTCGGCTCTGTCCCCCGTGCTGAAGGCGGCATTCCGGCGCGGCGAGATCGGGCTGGAGGCTGCCCGTGCCTTCTGCCTCGTGCCCGAACATGAAGCCCAGGAGCGGGTGTTCGCGCTCATGACCAAGCCGGTCACCAATGGCTGGTCGGTGCGCGCCTATCTGACCCAAGGCGCGGTGCGGGCCACCGACCGGCTGGCCCGGTTCGTCGGGCTGGACACTTACGCCGACGCTGGCGGAGTGATCCGCCGGGATCTTTTTGAAGACGACATGGTATTCCTCGACAGTCCGGAGCTGCTGCAACGGCTCGCAGGCGAAAAGCTCGAGGCCCTGAAAGCCCCACTGGAAGCCGAAGGCTGGGGCTGGGTCACTGTGGCGCTCGGTGCCACCCGTGCTGACGGCGGCCATGCCCACCGGCTGCGCCCAGAATGGCGTGAGCCGACCGAGGAGGAAATCGCCACCAGTCAAGCCCTGTCCGATCAAGCCGATGCGCTCCAGGCCCGCCTTGCCGAAGACGACACCAACGAGACGCTGGCCGCCGAACTGGCCGACGTGCATGCGGCCATGACCGAACTGCGCGAGGGCCTACGCAGCTGGGACCCAGAGAAGCAGAAGCTCGCTGGGTGCATCATCAGCGTGAGCCACAATGGCGAAGCCGAGGTGATGACCGGCGTGGTCACCAGCAGCGATCAGAAGAAGATCAACCGCATCGACCAGCGCCGCGCCGCCGAGAAGGCCAAGGCCGACGCCGAACGCCGCCGCGAGAAGGAACGCCGCGAGGACGAGGCCATCCGCGCGGATCAGCCTGCAGAAGCCATCGGCGAAACCACGCCACAGGGCGAGGCCACTCGCCCCACATCCGATGGCATCGCCGTTATCGTGCTGGACCCCGCCGCGGGCACAGTCACAATCAATGGCCTGCCGGTGACGCCGCCTGCCACCGCCGACACCATCCCGCCCTGGGAGGATGATCCGCCTGCCGATGGCGCAGGCTATACCCAGAAGACCATGCAGGAGCTGACCAGCGCCCGCACCCGCGCTTTGCGCAGTCTGCTGGCGGCGGACCCCGGCA
The DNA here is from genome assembly GCA_025458365.1 of Hyphomonadaceae bacterium. Classification (GTDB taxonomy): domain Bacteria; phylum Pseudomonadota; class Alphaproteobacteria; order Caulobacterales; family Aquidulcibacteraceae; genus JALOSP01. Next base: position 1,678 of record JALOSP010000260.1, on the reverse strand, counting down.
CCGGGCTGGCGCTCGCCGTCTATGCGCTGGGGGCCCAGCAGATCGCGCGCGAAGGCCCCGTCGGCTTGTCGGTCCATGCGTTCGGCTGTCTGCTGAGCAGCGATGCCGAGCCGCTGGCAAACGCGCGCGAGGCGCTGGGTGCATCGGTGCCAGACACGGAGGCGGGCTGGTTCGGCTGGTGCATGGCGCAGGACGCCGAGACCCTGCTGGCCACGCTCGCCATCCTGATCGCCTCGACGCTCGACCTGTCGCACACCGGCGCCTTCGCCGCCGCCACCCGCCGTCAGGCCGTGGCCGACACGCTCGCCACGCGCCTCCAACTCGAAATGAAAGGCTGGTGGACCCCCGGTGAGGCCTTCTTCGCTGGCCTCACCAAGGCCCAGATCACCGACGCGATCCTGGCCTCCCCCGCCGCGCAGGCCCTGGCGACCGATGCCGACCGTGAGGCGTTCACCAAACAGCTCGCCGCCAAGCGCAAGGACGAACTGGCCGCCATGGCGGCGCAGAGCCTTGAAGGTTCTGGCTGGCTGCCTGAGCCGCTGCGCACCGCCGGGCTCGTTCCGGTTCATGGCGATCCATGCTTTGCGGTGACTGAAGAAGGGCTGGAGGCGCTGGCCGCGAGCGAAGCCGTAGAGCCGGATGTGCACTGTTTGCATGTAGCTTGATCGGTGCTCCAAGCAGACCGCGTGCTGGTTCACTGGCGCGCGGTCTGCTTTGGTGTCGTTTCGGGACCGACAGCTCTCATTGTCAGATCGCAAATACCAGAGAGTGGGTCATCTCGGAGGTCTGATCGCTCGGTCGGCACATTGGATCGAAATCACGCGAACGGGGCGGCAGCGAGAATATTCTGGCTTTGGACGATGACATTGCACCATCGCTTTGCCCTGGTGATCGCATTATAGAGCAGGCGACGCTTATGCTCAGCATCGCCGCCTACTTGATAGGGCCAGAGAACCACGACGCCCTCGAACTCCCTGTTCTTGGCCTGTTGCACCGTCATCGCTGCCAGCTGATGCGACGCGCCGCCGCCATGTTGCCGACCCAGCGAGACCTGCCGCGCAATGACTGCCTCGATCTCCGCACGGGTGAAATTTGCTCGTCCGCAAGCATGAATCTGATTTTCGACCCACGAAAGTGTCGCACGGACGGGTCCGGACCGTGGCATCGCCCGCAGGGCTTCACAGGCTGTTGCCGCAGGCGCATCGGCCGCAAGATTCAGACCTGCGATGATCGCTTGCGCCTCGTCGCTGTCATTGCCTTCCCAATGGACCGTAAAGGGCCCGTTGTTGTGTTTGCCGCACGGCCCCTGAGCAAGTCGGGCGACCACCGACGTGGCAAACCCGCCCTGCACCGCCGGTGTGATTACCGCGACATCGCCGCCCTTCCGCCAAGCTATGGCATTGGCGAGCAGTGTTGCGGCAAGCGGCACGCTGGCTCCCGGTGGCAGCAGCTTGAATCCGGGGCCATCGACTGGCGCATTGCCACCGCGGACTGCGGTCGCTGCCGCGAGCAGACCCGGCGCGTTCGTGCGGCGTACCTGCACTAACGTTTCCGGGTTTGCGGCCTGCTGCAGCCATGCGACCAGTGGATTGGGGCGAAGCGCTTGATCTAGGCATTGGAACTCGTCGGCAGCGATCAATGCATGAATGGTGCCCGCCAGCGCCTTTAGCATACGCAG
>JALOSP010000259.1 GCA_025458365.1 Hyphomonadaceae bacterium | reverse complement strand
CATCAGGACCGAAGTGCCCGATCTGGGGATCACGCAGGTCCGGTTTGGCAATAATGTCCGTCTCGTGGTGAAGCAGACCGACTTCGAACCCGGCCGGGTGCGCGTCGCCCTGAATTTCGGGGAAGGCAGCTCACGACTGTTTGACGCGCCCAAAGGGACCGACATGGCGATCCAGGCGATGTTTGTAACGGGTGGCTTGGAATCATACGAGATCGACGAACTTGGCCGGGCACTCGCAGGCCGCACAGTCGGCCTCGGATTTGGCGTGGGCGCCGAAAGTTATGGGATGTCGGCCACCACGACACGGGCCGACCTTCTGGTGCAGCTTCAATTGTTTGGCGCTTACCTTACCCAGCCGGCCTTCCGGCCCGACGGATTCAACCAGCTTCGGGCCGCCCGCGACGGCATGTTCCGCGGGTTGCGCGCCACGCCAAGTGATGCCTATGGCAATTTTGGCGGGCCGTTGCTGCTGAACAACGACCAGCGCTTTGCCAGGATCACCGAGCAAGAGTTCGATGCCTTGCGGCCCGAAGTTGCGCGCGCCCGGCTTGAGCCTCAGTTGCGCGACGGACCAATCGAGATCGTAATCGTCGGCGACATTCCGGTTGGCGAGGCGATCACCAATGTTCAGCGCACGCTGGCTCAATTGCCACCACGGCGCCTGGCGCCCGAGCCTGATCCACGGGCGCTGCAAGCGCTCTTCACGCCCGGCCGGGGTGAGGATGTGATCGAACATGAAGGTCGTGCTGACCAGTCGCTGGCAATGATTTTCTGGCCCATGGGCGACTATGGTGATGGCAGTGAGGCCCGGGCGGTGCGGCTGCTGACCGAAGTCATGCAAATCCGCCTGAACGAAGTGATTCGGGAGGAGGAAGGCGGCACATATTCGCCCGGTGCGGTGTGGAATCCATCCACCCTGTACCCCGGATACGGCGTGATCGGCGCCACCATGGAGGTAAAGCCCGAAGACGCTGCAAGGCTTCTGGCGAGGGTCGAGGCTGTGGCTGCCGATCTGGCAGCAGGCAATATCAGCGAGGACCTTTACACCCGCGCCCGGACCCCTCTGATCGCCGATTTCGAGGAGACCCGGCGCAATAATCCATGGTGGCTCAACTGGCTGCAGGGCTCGAGCTGGGAACCGCGCAATCTCGAAATCATCCGGGGCGGACAGCGGCACTATGAGCAGGTCACGCTCGATCGTTTGAAGCAGCTGGCACAGCAATATCTCGATCCGTCCAAGGCACGGATCATAAGGGTTGTGCCTGGGCCGAATGCCCAGCCCATCGCTGAGGCTGCGGCGCCGGCGCCTGCCCCAGCCAGCGGAGGCAGCCGGTAAACCGCTCCTTCACCCTCTTGGGCGAAGGTAGCGGTTTGAGATTGGGGAACAGGTTTCATGGCACGCATCCTGCTGGCAGAAGACGATGACAGCCTGCGCGGCTTTCTGGTGAAGGCGCTGGAGCGGGCGGGCCATGAGGTCGTGGACTTTGGCGATGGCGATACCGCCTGGCATGCTCTACAGAATGCCGCCTATGACCTGTTGCTGACCGATATCGTGATGCCCGGCCTGGATGGGGTCGAGTTGGCCAAGCGTGGTGCCGAGATCGATCCTGCCATGAAGGTGATGTTCATAACCGGGTTCGCTGCCGTGGCCCTCAACCCGGCGAACCACGCACCGTCAAAGGCGCGGGTTCTGTCAAAGCCGTTTCACCTGCGCGATCTGGTCAGCGAAGTGGATCGGCTGTGCATGGCGGCGTGACGCCAGCTTCAAGCTGACGCAAGCGCGGGCCGAACCGGCTCAATCTTCCCACTTCATGACGGTGGCATCCATTCCAGCCAGGTCAGCCAGATCCTGCCAGCCATATCCGACCACAGGAATCATCCAGCCGCCCATGGGGTCGCGCTTTTCGCCTACCTTTCGGCCACCTAGCCCTTCATAGAAGCGCCTCGCCCGGCCATTGCCGCGCACCACCCAGACACCCGCCGAAAACATTCCCCGGATCAGAAGCCAGCGCGCGCACGCCAGCATCAGCCCACGCCCCAAGCCGCGCCCCTGATCAGCCGCGCGCACATAGACCATGGTAATCTCGCCCTGGCCGAAAACTTCGCGGGCCTGACCGCGGGCCTGACCGCAACTGGCAAATCCGGCGGCCTCGCCGTGTTCATCGAGCGCCAGAAACACCCCGTGATCCAGATCAGCTTCCTGCCCGATCAGATCGGCCCGCCACTGACGGTAGAGCCGAGGCAGCGCCAGCCCGTCCAGAACAGGCGCAGGCAACAGGCCCGGGTAGGTTTCCCGCCAGGTGATCTGATGCAACTCTGCTATCGCGGGGGCATCAGCAAGTTCGGCACGGCGGATGGTCAGATTCATGGTCGTGGGACACCGAACAGAAGTGATGGCACCGGTTTACAACTGGATCGACTTCGCGACCTCGCCTTGCCAGCTTGGCATTGATCGCGAAAAGCGCAAGGTCAGCGCTGTGCAGAGGAGGCGCCGCCTCACTGCCCTGCCCCCATATTGCGCACCGGGCCACGTCCCGCCAGACTGTCCCAGCGACCGCTGCCGCCGCCGCCGGCTGCCGGGCCCTCGCCGTTCAGCATCATGCGCAGATAAGCCACGTTTTCAGCGGCGATCTGTGGCGGAAGGTCTTGGGTCGCCAGAGCCTCGCTCTCGGAAAACCGACCCTGGAGACCGACGACCAGTGCCAGATTCTGCCGCGCTTGCGGCGGTGCAGCCGGGTTCGATGAGGCTTGCCGCAACAGCTGCTCGCCTTCGAGCATCCGTCCGGCCAGTGCCAGCGACAGGCCGTAGTTGGTCAGCACCTTGGGGTCTGAAGGGTCAATGGCCAGAGCTGCACGGTAGGCCCGCTCGGCCATGTCCGGGCGGTCCAGCAAGTCCCAGGCGACGCCCAGAGCCGAATGGAGGGCAATGTCGCGATTGTTGAGACTGATAGCCCGCTGCAAGGCCTGCACGGCTTCCTGTCCACGTCCGTCGGCCACAAGCGCCAGCCCGACTGCAGCCCAGAGCTGCGGGTCAGCTTCGTGTGACTGGAGGCCGATTGCTGCCATCTCGACGGCACGGTCTGATGAACCGATCCTGCGCAGAATGGTTGATGCCTCGACAGCCGCCTCGCGATCTGCAGGGTTGATCTGCAATTGCGTCATCCAGAATTCTGCCTGACGGACCCCATCCAACCCGCGCGCTGCGGTGCGTTGCTCTTGTGTGGCGGGGATGGCGACTGTTGCCTGCTGAGCCGCGGCAGCAGCGGACGCCGCTGTAGGTTCACCCGGACTTTGGATCGGCGGGGTCATGCCTGCACGGCGGGCAGCCGGACTGCTCGGCGCAGGGGTGGCAGGTGTTGAAGTTGAAGGCTCGACCGGACGGTCCCGGCGGCCAAACGGCCAGGCCGATGCGGGCAGTGGCGCACTTGCTACCAGAACCACTGTGACGGAGCCAAGCACCGCCAGAGACTGCTGTAGTCGCGAATGTGCCATGATGGCCGGCTCCTGGATCCAAGGACGTGCATCCTGCATCATCCGGTGCCATCAGGATCGACCGAGCCGATTAACGGTGTGTAAAGACTGATTACCGGTTTGCTTCCAGGCCTG
>JALOSP010000258.1 GCA_025458365.1 Hyphomonadaceae bacterium | reverse complement strand
CGATCCGAAAAAGGTGGTCGACGAGATCGAGGAGCTGGTGAACAAGCACGATGTCGGCTTCTTCATCCTGGCCGACGAGGAACCCACGATCAACAAGAAGAAGTTCGTGGCTTTCTGTCAGGAGCTGATCGATCGTGGTCTGCCCGACAGGATCAAATGGGGCATCAACACGCGGGTGACGGACATCATGCGCGACCGTGACCTTCTGCCCTTCTATCGCAAGGCCGGGCTGGTTCACGTGTCGCTGGGCACCGAAGCCGCAGCCCAGCTGAAACTGGATCAGTTCAACAAGGAAACCAAGGTCGCCGACAACAAGCTGGCGATCAAACTCCTGCGCGATGCCGACATCTTCACCGAGGCCCAATTCATCGTCGGCCTCGATAACGAGACGCCCGAGACGCTGGAAGAAACCTGGAAGATGGCCTGGGACTGGCAGCCCGACCTGGCCAACTGGTCGATGTACACGCCGTGGCCCTTCTCGCCGCTGTTTCAGGAGCTGAAAGACAAGGTCGAGGTGTTCGACTTCGAGAAGTACAATTTCGTCACCCCGATCATGAAGCCGGAGGCCATGGACCGGGCCACCCTGCTGGACCGGGTGATGGCCAATTACCGGCGCTTCTATATGCGCAAGGCGCTGTTCCACTACCCATGGCGCGGCACCGGCTTTCGGCGACGCTATCTCCTGGGGTGCCTCAAAGCCTTCCTGAAGGCCGGGTTCCAGCGCACCTTCTATGATCTGGGCAAAGTCAATTATTGGGGCCCGCAATCGAAGAAGGGGGTGCACTTCGACTTCGATGAGAGCCGCACCATCGCACCGGCCCAGCTGGAAGATTGGGAGGCCAGCGCCGACCGGGCCCGCAAGGCCAGGGCGAAGCTGGCTGACCGGATGAAGCCCGCCGAAGCGCCCGCTGCGATCAAGGCCTGTGGCGGTGGCGAAGACCAGATGGAAGACGCCACTTGAGCGCCGCTGCTGCCAACCGGGCCGGGATGGTCGGGCCGAACGCCGTAATCCAGGTGGCCCATGTGCTGACTGCCATGGAGGGTGAGGCATTGACCGCGCGCGTGTTCCGAACGGCTGGTCTGGGCGACCTCTATCTGCATCTGCCGCGCCAGATGGTGCCGCAGGAGACGGCGGCCCGCTTGCATCAGGCGGTGCGAATCGAGCTTCCCGCCACGCTGGCCGTCCAGGTGGCCAAGGAGGCAGGCAGCCGAACGGCGGACTACCTCCTGACCTATCGCATCCCGCGCCCGGTCCAGTGGCTGCTGCGACTCTTGCCCGCAGGCCCGTCGGCCCGCTTGCTGTTGAAGGCCATCGCCGCCAATGCTTGGACGTTTGCAGGCACCGGGCGGTTGAGCTGGACATCCAGCCGCCATGGCGCGGTGATCGAGATCAAGGACAATCCCCTGGCGATGCATCCCTGCACCTGGCATGTGGCCGTGTTCGAGACCCTGTTTTCAAGGCTGGTGGCCCGGCAGGCCGAGGTGCACGAGACGGCCTGCACAGGTGCCCGATCAAATTGCGCTTTGACGGTTCCGTCAAAGCATCAGCAATTTGATCACAATCAAAGGTCTGGAGCGCAACTTCGTTTCCATGGAAACGAAACGCGCTCTGGTGATGGGCTGTGCCGGTTTGAAGTGTGGTGGGGACAATGACGGACACAACACTCGCCATCCTTCAGAAATACGCTGGCGAAGGCGCGCCGCGCTACACCAGCTATCCCCCCGCCACCCGGTTTTCGGACACGGTCACCGGGAATACGCTGCGCGGCTGGCTCGGTGATGTGGCGCCGGGCGAGGTGATCTCGCTCTATGTCCATGTGCCGTTCTGCGCCCAGCAATGCTGGTATTGCGGCTGCAACCAGAAACTCGCCCGTCACTATGGCCCGGTGGCCGGGTATGTGGAGACCTTGCTGCTCGAGATCGACCGGACGCTGGGGTTATTGCCTGACGGCGTGCGCTTCGGCCATCTGCACTTCGGTGGCGGCACGCCCACCGTACTCACCCCCGATGACATGATCCGCGTGATGGACGCCCTGACCCGACGGGTGCCTGCAGCTCGCGGGGCTGAGATTGCCATCGAGATTGATCCGCGCACCCTGGCTCCCGAGATGATCCCGGTGCTGGGGAAGCTGGGCTTCACTCGCGTCAGTCTGGGCGTACAGGAGTTTGATCCTGCAGTGCAGGCCGCGATCAACCGGATCCAGCCGTTGGCCATGATCGAAGAGACGGTGGCGGCCCTCCGTGGTGCCGGGGTTGCGGACATCAACTTCGACTTGATGTACGGCCTGCCGCACCAGAGGGCCGACAGTTTGCGCCAGACGGTTCTGGCCAGTGCGGCCATGGGACCGTCACGCATCGCGCTGTTTGGCTATGCCCACGTGCCATGGTTTGCCAAATCGCAGCGGATGATCCAGGACGAGGCGCTGCCCTCGCCACACGCACGGGCAGAACAGGCACTGGTGGCGCGCCGCGCGCTGGTTGACGCGGGCTATGTAGCCATCGGGATCGACCATTTCGCCCTGCCGGACGATGATCTGGCCAAGGCGTTTGCCGATGGCTCCATGCGGCGCAATTTCCAGGGCTATACCACCGACACGTCCGACACGCTGATCGGCCTTGGCGCCAGCTCGATCAGCCGCACCCGCCACGGCTATGCCCAGAACCATGCGGCAGCCCATGTCTGGGACAAGGCGGTGAAGACTGGTGAGGTGCCCGTGGCGCGCGGTCTGGTGTTTGCCGGTGACGACACGCGCCGGGGCCGGATCATCGAGGATTTGTTGTGTCAGGGTCGTGCCAGTCAGGAAGATCTCACCGATGCTGGCGCCTTGCTCGCCCCACTGGAGGCTGACGGCCTGTTGCAGCGCAGGGATGGCGCCATCGAACTCACCGAAACCGGCACCATGCTGGCCCGACTCGTGGCCCGCAGCTTTGACGCCTATCAGGCCGGTGCGTCGCAGCAACAGGCGACGGTGTTGTAGGCACTGTCATTCGGCAGGGGGATATCAAGGGCGTTGCAACTGAGCCAAGCGATTGGCATATTGGGAATGGCTGACAAACGAGTAGTTGTCTGTTACGACTTGCGTTGTCCAAAAAAGGGGAAATCAATGAGCAAGGGCGCACAGCATGTTATTCCATCTCTATCGGGCTGGAAGGTGAAGCGGTCTGGCGCATCGAAGGCATCGAGCATTCACCAAACACAAGCAGACGCCATCGCTGCTGGCAGGCGGATCGCCCAGAAGCAGAAAACCGAGCTCTACATTCACGACCGTGACGGACTTATTCGTGGGCGTAATTCATATGGCAACGACCCCTCGCCGCCCAAGGCATGAGCACTCCAGAATTTGAAAGATCGGTCTTCATCAACTGCCCATTCGATGAAGCATATGCACCGCTGCTTGGTGCGATGGCGTTTTGCGTGACCGAACTTGGCTATTTTCCCCGATTCGCGCCCGAAAACGCAAACAACGCGGCGAACAGGCTTGAAAGAATCATAGATTTAATCCGGACATCGCGTTTTGGCATTCATGACTTGAGCCGAAGTCGCGCATTGAAGAAGGGAGAGTATGCCCGGTTCAACATGCCTTTCGAATTGGGTGTGGACTACGGC
>JALOSP010000257.1 GCA_025458365.1 Hyphomonadaceae bacterium | reverse complement strand
CTGGCCTTCAACCACTACGTAAACACGTGTCATCGTCCTGGCCGCCCTCCAAGAATGTTTTTCTTCCACAAGTCCCCTAGAGAGTAATCATTCAACCAATCTCCGAGAACTACTGGGTCAGGTCGCGTAAATGTCGAAGCCCCGTCTCGCTTATCAACGACGATGAGGTCTTCCAAATCGAACTCGTTGACCAATTCCACTGACTGGGTCGAAACAATCAGCTGATTGTTAACTGCCGCAGACTTCATTAGCGCTGCGAGTACACTAATTGCAAAAGGATGCAGTCCCAATTCAGGCTCGTCGATCAGTATCGAGTCTGGCATAAACGGCTCCGGTTGCAACAGGACTGTTGCGAGACAGATGAAGCGCAATGTGCCATCTGACAGCTCACTGGCGGTAAAAGGCATATCCTTTCCCCGCTCCGTCCACTCCAATTGTATCTTTTCACTGTTGGCGACCGTAGGGCGGAGTAAGAAATCACCGAAAAATGGGGCAACAAGTCGGACAGTTTTGACAATCCGGTCGTACTGTTCACGGTGATGTTCCCGCAGCCGCAGCAAAAAAGAAGCTAAATTGCTCGCGTCATCTCGGAGATAAAGGTTGTCGTTGAGGCTGTGAATCTGTTTCACGAGCGCACTGCTGCTCGTGTCATGAAAATGGTAGACGCGCCAGCTTCGCAGCGTTGGTACGACGTGCGTCCATATCTGTCCGTAGCCGCCCTGCTTTGCAAAACGTGTCTCAAAGTGACCGGCGCCACTGCCCCAATCTCCCTTGAGATTCCACCATAGTGCTTCCTTTGAGAACATGAAGCGGTTGTCTGAGGTAGGTTCCAACGTGAAGCGATATCCGTTGTTGCCAAAGTAAAGCTCTGCGCTTAGCGATTGCGTGACCTTCCGACCAAAATGAAGGATCGCATCTGGTCCTCCAGCTCGACCAACCGTCGTCTGAAGATTCTGGTCGAGGATGTTTTGGATCGTCCGGAAAAAGCCAATAAAATTTGATTTTCCTGCGCCATTTGCACCAATAAGGACATTTATACGACCCATATCTAGCTTGATGTGCTTGATCGACTTGTATCCGTCGATCTGCAAGCTTGAAAGCTGCTTCGAGCCCTGAACTGGTTTAACCATCACGTCGCCTTGCAACAAATTTTCGTCACCATCGGTGAATATTCAACCTACTGAGCGGCTCACTGAGCCAAAAGCCATCGACGAACAGGTTAGACGGCGTGGCTTGGAAGGGCAACACCCCCCCCTAAACCTCCCCCGCCTTCCACTTCGCCTTCAAGCCTGCGCTGGTGTCGCGGCTGCCGTCTGGGGTCCAGCCAGGTGGGCCGAAGAGGTAGCCAAGCACGTCGCGGCCTGACTTTGCGCTGCGCACGTCGGCCAGCATCGCGGCCCATTCGTGGAAGGCGATGCGGAACGGGTTGAAGGTGGTGAGGTTGGCGATGATGCCATAGCGCGGCGGATCCTCGCGCATCTCGGGCACGAAGGTGCCGAACAGCCGGTCCCAGATAATCAGCACTCCGGCGTAATTGGCATCGAGATAGCGCGGGTTGGTGGCATGGTGGACGCGGTGGTGGCTTGGCGTGTTGAACACGGCTTCAAACCAGCGCGGCATCCTGTCGATCACTTCGGTATGGATCCAGAACTGATAGACCAAGGAAAAGCCGGCAAACATGGCAATCATCGCCGGGTGAAACCCGATCAGCGCCAGTGTGGCCGAAAAGATGAAGGTGAAACCCAGATTGCCGGTCCAGGTCTGGCGCAGCGCCGTGGACAGATTGTAGTGCTGGCTGGAATGGTGGATCACGTGGCTGGCCCAGAACCAGCGCCGCTCATGGCTGATCCGGTGAAACCAGTAATAGGCCAGATCCTCGGCAAAGAAGCACGCCACAAAGGCCCACCAGGCCCAGCCGATGTCAAACAGCCGGAATTGATAGAGGCTCACCACCACGCCCGCCCCGATGAAACCGGTCAGCAGTTTGGCGACCTGATTGCCAAAGCCCATCATCAGGCTGGCTGCCGCATCGCGTGCCTCATAGGTCACGGCGGGATTGCGCTTTGCATGCAGCATTTCGGCAATGACCAGCATGGCAAACACCGGGATCGCCAGGGTGACGGGTTCGGGCAGGGCAAAGGGTGGCGGCGGCAGGATCATGGCATCACGATGCGGCGCCAGACGGTGCAGCGTCAAGCCGGGCCGCCAGCACGCTGGCCAATGCTGTTTCGTCAAACCGCACCATGCGGGCCGGGCGGCCAAGACCGTCACCTTCGATGATCACCAAACCGCCTGTGCCTGGCTGGATTGCGCGGGCTGGAACGGCACGCGCCACCGCCTTGTCGCCGACGGCTTCGATCAGGGTGAACTGGCCGTGCAAGCTTGTTGCCAGAACCAGTGACCCGTCGCTCGACAGGGCCGCAGAATGGGCCGTCGTGTCCAATCCGGCGCGAGTGAGAGCGTCTGCCACACTGTCAAACCGGCCCGGCGCCTTGAACCGCAATCCATGCGCCACGGCGATCAGCAACACCGTGCCTCCAGCCGCCAGCGCCAGGGAGGCCAAAGCACTCATCAAGCCTCCAGCGGAGCCAGCGCGGCCAGCAGATCGCCAGCCTTCACCTGCTGGCCTGCACTCGCACGCAATTCGCCCAGCACGCCGTCGCGCGGTGCGGCCAGCGCATGCTCCATCTTCATCGCTTCAAGCACCAGCAGGACCTGGCCCTTGCTGACGGCATCGCCGGCTTTGGCCTGCACGATGGCGATCCGCCCCGGCAGAGGCGCCTTGATTTCGTCGGCCGCCTCGGCGGCATCATCAGCGGCTTCGGGGTCAGGGAAGGGATAGCGATAGGCCTCGCCGTCTTCAAACAGGGTCACGCCCGATCGGGTAACGCGGAGATACTGCCGCGCGGCGCAGGTTCCGGGGTCGATGGTGCAGAGGCTGTCTTCAAGCCCTCCACCCAGTATCAGATGCTCGCGTGGCAGAACTGTCGTCGCGCCATCCAGCTGGACCGACAGCATGGTGCCATCATCCTCGACCGCCATGGTACGAGGCTTGCCATCCACATCGAGGCTGATCCTGTAGGACGGCGGGGCATTCATCCGCCAGCCATGGGATCCTGCGAAGGAACTGGACCAGACTGGCGGGGGGTGCAGGGCCCGGTTCAAATCGCCAACCCAATGCGCGACCAGCGAGGCAAGGCCGACCCGGCGCGGGTCACTCGACGGCGGACGGGCCAGAGCAGCGGTATTGTCCTCGATGGCGCCAGTGTGGACCGCACCGGTGGCAAACACGTCCAGATCGAGCAGGCGGCGCAGATAGCCTGCGTTGGTGGTCACGCCATCAGTTTCCAGATTGGCGAGTGCTGTACCCAGCAATCCGCGCGCGCCGTCGCGTGTGTCATGATGGGCGATCACCTTGGCAAGCAGGGAGTCATAGCTGTCGGGCACGACCGCACCGTCTTCATACCCGGCATCGACCCGGATGCCGTCTGCCGGATCAAACCAGGTATCGCCAATCTGCGTGATCGTGCCGGAACTGGGCAGGAATCCCTGTTCGGCATCTTCAGCCACGATCCGTGCCTCGATGGCATGGCCGGTGAGTGTGATCTCGTCCTGCTTCAGGGGC
>JALOSP010000256.1 GCA_025458365.1 Hyphomonadaceae bacterium | reverse complement strand
GGTTCTGGGTGGTCAGCAGTTCGCGGTTGGTGGCATTCAACGACTGCAGGGCGGCAAATGCCCCCACATTGGTCTGGACGCTCATGGTCATGGCTTGTCTCTCCGGCAATTCTCGCTGGAGTGGACGTCATGGTGAACGCCCGCCCCTCGGGAAACAGGCGAGCAATGGGTGTGCCATCTACATCGTTCCAGAAAAACGACAACAAAACAGATTGTTAATTTGTGTTTCACCGGAAGCCCGGGCACGGGTCATGGTAAACGCTGCCGGGCAGGGTCGGCGATGGGCGGCAGGAATTGCCGTGTGTCGCGTCACCTGCATGATGGGATGGACGGCCTGATCTCCGCCATGGCCTGGTGAACCGCTGCAGCAGCGTCAGCGGCAGGTGCCGTCACGCATACACATAGGGTCCGCCCTTCTCCAGTGCACTCTGCCATTGCGGGCGGGCATGGATGCGCGCGACCCAGGCGGCAACACCGGGCAGCATGGCGCCCATGCCCTGGCCCATGGCGATCTCGCCGATGAAGCTCATCATGATGTCGGCACCAGTCAGGCGGCCTCCCACCAGCCACTCCTTCCCGGCCAGTTCTGATTCGAGATAGCTCATGTGATTGAGGATCTCGCTTTGAATTCTCGGTTGCAGCGGGGCGGCTGCATCACCCAGGCGGCGCGTGTAGAGCGCCAGCAGAAAGGGCGGCATGGCGCTGCCCTCGGCAAAGTGCAGCCAGTGCGCATAGGCCGGATAGTCGCTGCTGTCGAAGTCCACAGCGAGGTCAGAGCCTGCCCGCCGTGCCAGCACATCCACAATCATGCCGCTTTCAGCCAGCACCTCATCGCCCGTGGTGATCACCGGGGACTTGCCCAGCGGATGGATCGCCTTCAACTCCGGTGGAGCCAGACTGGTCACGGCATCGCGCTGGTAGCGCACGATCTCATAGGTCGCCCCCAATTCTTCCAGCAGCCATAGAACACGTTGAGAGCGGGAATTGTTGAGGTGGTGGACGGTGATCATGGCGCGCTCCCGGTCTTGTGTGTTGCCGCCAGCCAAGCATGACCGGGAGTGCGAGGCAACCTGGCACTATTCGACAAACGCCAGCCAGCGCCCGAGCAGCAATGCCACCGGCCAGACCAGAATGGAAACCGCACACCGCCACCGTGGCGGAAGCCCACCCGCACCTCCGCCCCTTGCCCAACTCAAGCCATTGATTGTCCCCAGGACAATGACGGCAAGTTTGGGCAGAAATAGCGGATTGGCAAGATAGGCGCCAGGCTGGACGGCAAACAGGAAAAATCCGCTGACCATCGTCATGGCGAGCCCAATGCCTGCGGCCCGCAACAGGCTTGGTGCTGCTGCGACCAGAGCTGGCGCCAGCAGCAGTCGCAAGCCCGCCAGATCGACCAGCACCACCGGCCCGACCAGCAGCGCAATGCCGAACACATGCAGCGCACTGATCGCCGGATAGACGCCTGGCAGGTCGGTCAGCTCGAGCACGAGGGCGCTGAGCACCTCAAGCACGCCGCCATGCTCCCGTGATCACGACGGGCGGGCAGGCGGGCAGCCGTTGACCGCCGAGGTCGGCCTGTTGTCGCGCTGGGCAATCACACCGCCTGCCGTGCGCACCCAATGGCCGCGCAAATCATGGGTGCCGATACAATTGCGGAAGGCCATGATCTGGATGCGCTGGCCCACGGTCACGCTGTCGCGCAGGGCGGTGAATTGGGGCAATGGCGAGAACTCGATCACCCGCACAGCCCCGGCATCGGCGGCCCGGTTGATCGCAGCTGCACCCTCATAGCCTGGCATGCCAGAAGCAGACGCCGCGCGCGGCCGGGCATCGACCCGGATGGTGATCACCGGATGCGGCGGGGCAAAGCTGGCCTCGGTGATCACACCTTCCAGCGCGATCGGCCTCGAGACGTCATACGCTCCGTTACGGCCATGGTGGGCAATCGCGACGGTGACCGTTGTCAAAGTGGCGGCTGCAACAGTCAAGGCGGCAGTCAGGCGGTTTTTCGACATCGGTGCAACTCCAGCTTGAACTTCAACGCGGTCTGGGCCGCCATGCCACCGTGCTGAACATCTGTCGTCTCACAAGTTCGCGCGCACTATCGGGGGCCTTGTGTCAAGAATCCGGTTTGCCAGTCCGGATCCCGCGCCGGGCCAGCGCCTCGCGCAGCAACACCTCGATCTGGGCATTGGTGGAGCGCAGTTCGCCCGCCGCAAGCGCTTCCACTGCCGCCAGCACTTCAGGGCTGACGCGCAATAGGAACGGCTTGCGGGGCTTGGCGGCCATGGTGATCAGGTGCCCTCAATACAGCGAACCGGTGTTCACGACAGGCTGGGCCTCACGATCCGCACAGAGCACGACCAGCAGGTTCGACACCATTTGGGCCTTGCGCTCATCGTCCAGTTCGACCACGCCGCGCGAGGACAATTGGTGCAGCGCGCTTTCCACCATGGTGACTGCGCCATCGACGATCTTGGCCCGCGCGGCCAGCACGGCCTCCGCCTGCTGGCGCTTCAACATGGCACCGGCGATCTCGGGTGCGTAGGCGAGGTGGGAGATGCGCGCCTCATCGACGGTCATCCCGCCGGTGGACAGGCGCTGGTCAAGGCGGCTGCGCAGCAGGCCTGCCACTTCCTCGGCATTGGCGCGCAGGGTCAGTTCGCCCTCCTCGGCATGGTCATAGGCGTAATGGGCGGCGATATCGCGCAAGGCGGTGTCGATCTCGATCTTGCAGAAGCTCTCGTAATCATCAACGTCGAACAGCGCCTGGGCTGAATCCTGGACCCGCCAGACGACGTTGGCGGCGATCTCGACCGGATTGCCCTTCAGGTCATTCACCTTGAGCGTGTCGGACGTGATATTGCGGACCCGCATGGAAATCTTCTTGCGGCCCATCCATGGCAGGACCCAGCGCAAGCCTTCGGCCCGGTCTGTTCCGGCATAGGCGCCAAACAGGGTGATCGCCATCGCCTCATTCGGTTGCAACATATAAAGCCCGGCCAGACCGAACGAGGCCAGACCCACCAGCATCACTGTGCCGCCCAAGGTCAGAACCGAACCTTCAAGCACCGCGACACCCAGCATGGCCAGCACCCCAAAACCGATGGCCAACACGCACAGCGTGGCCATCAGCAGGCCTGGCAACGAAAAGGCCCGGCGTTCCTGGCTGCGATTGAGGATTGGACCTGACATACACACTTCTCCCTCGAACAGAGAGAAAAGTGATATCACGTTTATATCGAAGCGCAAGCGGCTTTTGCGGGCCGCCAGGCTTCCTTCCCAGCCCGGCAGGGAAGGTGCCAGCAGGGCGAAAGGGTGTTTGCTGAGGGCATCGCGTTGGTGGAGACGAACACCCTCTCAGTCAGCTGCGCCGACAGCTCCCCCGTTGGGCGGGGGAGCAAACCAGCAAGTTACTGCGTGATCGCGCGCACCTTGATTTCCACCCGCCGGTTGCGTGAGCGACCGTCTTCGGTGGCATTGCTGGCCACGGGCTGGGTCTCACCCATGCCATAGGCTGCCATCCGCACTGACTGGACGCCATTGGCAGCCAGATAGCTGGTCACTGCCTGGGCGCGCCGCTCGGACAGCGCCTGATTGTGCGCATCGGTGCCAACCGAGTCTG
>JALOSP010000255.1 GCA_025458365.1 Hyphomonadaceae bacterium | reverse complement strand
GACCGAACAGGGTCTGCCTTCGCTGGCGAGCCCCGCTGCATGATATAGCATATGGCGACAGGCGGCGAGCTTGGTACGCGCTGTCACCAGCTTGTGACGGATGGCCTGATGCTGGGCGATTGGCTTGCCAAATTGCGCCCGCGCACGCGCATAATTCCAGGCCTCTTCGACCGCTGCACGCGCGATCCCGTAAGCCACAGCGGTAATCTCGATCTTTTCCACATCGAGCGCGCGGCCAGCCAGCATCTGCCAGCCCCGGTTCCATTGCTCCGGGCCGCCCACAATCGCTGACACCGGCAGCCGCACGTCGTCAAAGTGCACATCCATGCTGTCGGTGTAGCGCAGGTTTGAATGGCCCAAGGGCGTCATGGAAACGCCAGCAGAGCCTGTCGGCACCAGGACAAAGGAGAGATTCTTGTAGCGCTCTTCGGCGGGCCCCGAGCGCACCAGGCAATAGACCACATCCGACCAGTCGGCCCCGGTGCACCAGCGCTTGGTGCCATTGATGATGATGCTGTCGCCATCCATCACAGCTGTTGTGCTGACACTGGCCAGATCGCCACCGACATCCGGTTCGGACAGGCCATAGCAGAAGAAAGCCTCGCCTCTGGCCAGCTTTGGCAGCCATTGCGCTTTTTGCTCGGGCGAACCGTTCTCGCTCAAATTCATGCCACCATAGAAAGCCGCATGAATGAAGGGCCCGGCCAGAAATGCGCCTGCTTGTGAAAGCTCCTCGATGACCGCGACCGCTGCCAGAATGTCCTCGCCTGCTCCGCCATGGGCCTCGGCAATGGTCAGCCCACAGACCCCGAGCGCGGCGAGTTCGGCAAACACATCACGCGGCCAGCGGTGATCCAGGTCCCAGCGCCGTCGCGCATCGCGGGGCGCCTTGGCGGCCACAAACCGGCTGATCTGGCGGCGCAGTTCGAGGATATGGGCGGGTTCGTCGGAAAAAGAGGCCGTCACCGTTGGGGTTCTGCCTTGATCATGATGTCGTAGGGGATGAATATCTCCAACGCGAGGGAATCGGTTGGCTGAGTCTGCACCCGTCCACCTTGCAGACGCAGTTCCACGACAGCAGGCGAAAACCGGCTTTGCAAGGCACGCACCTCGCGCGCGATGTCATCCAGCAATGCCTCGCGGTGGCGTTGGGCGCCCACCGCACCGATCATTTGTTCATCGCCGACAAAGCATTCCGCCCGACCGGTCAGCGGAATGGCGTCTTCAAACGCCGTGATCCGTTCGGTGATGCGCGGAAATGTGTCGCCTTGACGCGTGGCCATGCGCAACACCAGACTGAACATCCCCTGACCGCCAGTATTCATCCTGTAGATTTCATCGAACTGAACCGTATCCATCGGGATCATGCTTTCACCCAACTGACCGCCCATCAGACTGACGCCGGAGGTCCTGGCTGCCAGAGCGAGGACGGCCTGGTAGGTAGCGCGCACATCGCTCCGTCGCTCTGCCACCTCGCGACTGGCAGACTGGCAGATCAGGTCAGTCAGCACGAAGTCTGCCGGTATCCGGCGGGTTATGGCAGGGATCACACGGATATCGTCGCTGTCAATTCGAGTGCCAGTCACGATGATGGTCTCATCACCCTCTTGGGCAAGGGCTGGAACCATGGCAGCGCAGGCCAAAACAAGGCTGCCCAGCCCCATCGCCGCAAATGTCCATGTTGTTCCCCGCATGTGAGCCTCCCTGTCAGCGCTCAAACCGCGCCGGCCGCTTTTCCTTGAACGCTGCCACCGCCTCTGCCCGGTCAGCCAGCGTGTTGGAGACGATCTCGTAGCCAACCGAGGCATCCATCAATTCGGCAGCAGTCCGTTTCAGGCCGATGTTGGTGACCGTCTTGGTCCAGCGCACGGCCCATTTCGGATTGGCCAGAATGGCCTGCGCCCGCTCTGCCACTTTCGCATCGAGCTGTCCGGCTGTCACCACATGATTGACCAGCCCCATCGCATGGGCCTGTTCGGCGGTCAGCAACTCGCCGGTCATCAGCAATTCCTTGGCCCGGGCATAACCCACAAGCAGCGGCCAGATCACCGCGCCGCCATCACCGGCGACAAGGCCCACTTTCACATGCGGATCACCAATTCTGGCCGTGTCAGCCATCACCACAAGATCACACATCAGGGCAATGGTTGCACCCAAGCCTGCTGCAGCCCCGTTCAGGCGGCAGATCACCGGCTTTTCGACCTCCAGCAGGCTGGTCACGATCCGCTTGGCTTCATGGGCGATGGCGACGAAGCTTGCCGGATTGGCGATCTGTTCGTCGAACCAGGTCGTGTCACCCCCGGCACAGAATGCCCTGCCCTCGCCGGTCAGCACGATCAGGTCACTGTCGCGATCATCCTGCGCATCGATGAACACGCGGGCGAGTTCGGCATGCATGGCTGCATCCACCGCATTCACAGGGCCGTTTGACAGGGCAAGGGTCAGGACCCGCCCGTCCCGGTTGGCCTTGATCCGCGTGTAGCCGGAAAAGTCGATCACCCGCATGCCCGCCCCCCTCAACCGATTTTCGCCAGCCTGCGCCCGAAAGCGGCACCAGATGTGAACAGGTCACAGAACAGGCCTGGAAGGCTCTCAATGCCATCGCCGATCACATCGCGGGTTTTCAATGTGCCAGCCATGATCATGTCAGCCATTGCGTCCTGGGCGGCGGCAAAGCCACGCATGTCGTCAAACACGACCAGCCCCTCCATCTTCAGCCGGTGGGTGATGAAGCGATCAGTATTGATCATGCCATGGCGCTGGCCTACCGGCACATTGTAGTCTGCCACCTGACCCGACACCACGATCCGGCCACCCGGTCGCATCAGGGGCAGGAGCCGGTCGATCATGGCATTGCCGACATTGTCGAACAGGATGTCGATGCCGTCTGGCATGGCGGCAAGGATCTGCGCGTCAAAGTCCGGCGCGCGCCAATCCACGATGGCGTCAAACCCCGCCTCGCCAGTCAGCCAGTGAGCCTTGTCAGTTCCGCTGGCGACGCCGACCACCTGACCTGCGCCCCAGCCTCCTGCGAGCTGGCCTGCCGTGGCGCCCACCGGGCCACCTGCGGACGTCACCAGCACCCGGTCACCCGGCTTGATTGCACCAACCCGCTGCAATCCGAACCAGGCTGTCATGCCTGGCACCCCCAGCACACCGATCCAGTGGTGCAGGCCGACATCCGTGCGGGTCACCGGCGCAATAAAGCCACGCCCGTTGCTCAGGCTGTGGCTGGCCCAGCCACCGCCGGTCACAACCACGGAGCCTTCTGCCCATCGCGGATTGCGCGATGCGATCACCGTGCCAACCGCAAAACCATCGATCACAGCGCCGATGGGCAACGCCCCGGCGTAAGACCCCTGCCCTGAAAGGCGTGACCGCGTGCCAGGGTCAGCCGAGACCCAGTGATGGGCAATCAACACCTGGCCCTCATCGAGATCAGGCGCCGGAACAGTCTCCAGCCGGAAGTCATCGTGGGATGGCTGCCCAGCAATGTGGCGCGCCAGTACGACACGGCTGATTGTCAGGCCGTTCATTCGCCGAGACTCTGGACGCGCATGTTTTCGACAATAGCCCGCACCACATCGGTGTGGTCATCTGTCCAGGGGCGCGGACGCTCAACCGGCTTGATATCGC
>JALOSP010000254.1 GCA_025458365.1 Hyphomonadaceae bacterium | reverse complement strand
CTGCTGAAAAACCGGTGTTTCCCAGTATCCATTTGCATCTGCCTCACGGTTGCGTGACTATCGGGTGCAGGGAAGGATTGAATCAAGGGGATCAAACCATGAAAAAGCTGTTCGCAGCACTTGGGACTGCCGTTTTGGCCTCGTTGCTGGCTGGTACTGCGCAGGCCCGTCCGGCAGATTGCACGGTCAATAGCACCACTTATGTCTGCGATTTCACCCAGCAGGGCGGAGATGGCAGCTTCACCATCACGGCGCGCGGCAAGGACACCTATATTCTGGTGATGAATGGCGATGGCACGGCCTTCGGTTTCTTCCAGGTTCAGGGCAGGGGGCGAAACGTGCCGGTTGCGGGCACTTTCGTGCGCAGTCCGGCGGATACGTCGTGCTGGATCAATGCCGATGTCGGTCGCACGATTTGCGTGCGCGCGCGGGCTACCAGGCGGCGGTAGTCACTTCTGATTTGCAAGGGCCGGAAATCAGCCTTGATGCCTGCCGGGGTTGTCCTTAAGCTCCCGGCATGGGTCTGATGTCCGATATCCTGCCTGCTGAGGATTGGCAGCCGCGCATGCGGCCCGGTCCGGCGCAAGGTGCCAGCACGCTGCAAGCGATCGAAGACAATGAATTCTATCGTTTGAGCCATGCCGGTGGCGCCATGACATTTGCGGTGATCAGTACAGCCGTACTGTCTGGAAGCCTGTCGCGCCTGTCGGGTGTCCCCTTGCCGGATTGGATCGGGACGGTCCTGTGTGTTGGCGGCGTAATGGTTTACCTGCTGATCATCCGGGCAGACCGCAATCGCCGCAAGGATGTCGGACTGAGCTGGTTCTGGGATCTGGGCCGCCTGAGCTGGGGGCTGGTGGCTGCAATGGCCATCAGTTTTTTATGCATCCTGTGCATTTTGATCGGGCTGTCATTGACCGGTGCTCTGGATCAGTGGATCGCGCTGGAGCAGGCGGGTCATCCCCTCGCGGTCGAAGGGATCGGGCTGGTGTTCGGCCTGGCACTGATGCTCCGAGCGGCCCGGCATTGGAGAAATTGGCGCCGGCATTGTTCTGCAATCGGCGCGCGGCCCTGAGCGTGGGCGATCCGGCAGAAGCCACGGCGTGTTGCGCCTGTGCGGGTGTCGCGACGGGTATTGAGGATCGGCAATTACCCGGATCGGTCTCTCGGCGACACATGCTTCTGGGAGGCGGCATCCTGACGGGTGCCGCAATCGCGCCGAAGGCGGCCAGCGCCAAGCCATATCCTTACCTCAACCGCGCTGCATGGGGCGCGCGCGCACCTTTGCTGGGCGGGGTGGCACACAATCCGGCGCGCATCGTGCTGCATCACACGGCGACACCGATCAACATGGCGCGGTCTCTGGCGTCCAAATTGCGCGGATTGCAGCGCTTTTCCCAGTCGGATGCGCCGCTCGCCGACGGGCGGATGAAGGCCGCCTGGATCGACTTGCCCTATCATTATTACGTCGGCTGGGACGGTACGGTGGGCGAGGCCCGCGATCCTTTGCTGCGGGCCGACACCAACACAGCCTATGACCCGACCGGGGCCTTGCAGGTTTGTCTGGAGGGCAATTTCGAGATTGAGTGGCCGACGGTGCTGCAAATCGCCTCGCTGGAAGTGCTGGTCGCCGAGTTGACCGCGCGGTTTGGCATCACTGCACCCATCGTGACCCACAAGGAACTGACGCTGACCCAGTGCCCTGGGCAGAACTTCGATGTGGCGCTGGCCCGGTTGCGCGGCAATCCTGTGCCGTCTGGCGATCCGCTGCAGCCGTCAGTCCGCTTACCGGAAGGATAGGCAGGGCAGGGTCTGGAACCATGGATCACGCTGTGGCACCTGCGCGGTATGGTACACGACACAAGGGTCACAAGCGTGGCAGAGCCTCCTGAAGTTCCCGAAGGTCAAAGCGGGCTTCCGGCAGCGGATGGGGCGCCTGCCATGAAGCCCGTCAAGCCGGTGCGCAAGCACAGCGCCCCGCCTTGGCCTGTCGGTCTGGCAGCCGAACTGTTTGCCATGGTGAGCGTTGCGGCAGTCTGTATCATGGCCCTCGGCTTCCTCGTCCCGAAGCACCTGCTGCCCTGGACACCGCTGGCCTGGAACGATCCGGTCACCCCGCTTACGCCTTGGAAGATTGCAGCCTTGCGGCATGATCCGTCCCATTGCCGTGCTCTGCTGGCCGAGGCCGGCGTGACCGTAGCCGAAGCACCAAACCGCATGGATGAAGACTATTGCGTGGTAGAAGATGCGGTCGGCCTGCCATCGGGCGGTCCCCAACTGGTTTTCGAAGTCCAGCCGCCACCGCCGCCCCAACCGGGGTCACCGGAGGCCGCCGCACTGGCGGCGAAGCTGGCCGCCGACGCGGCTGCGGGTTTGCCACCTCCAGAGCCCCCGGGGCCAAGGCTGGTCTCCAGCGTGCCGATGATGCGATGCCCGGTGGCGGTCGGTCTGGTGCTCTGGCACCAGCGCGGGCTCAATCCGGCGGCGGCCTCGATCATAGGCAGCAGGATCAAGCGCATCCAGCACAACGGCACCTATGCTTGTCGCAAGATGCGTACCGGCGACAAAAGGCAACCGCCACGCCCCAGCCAGCATGCCACAGCCAATGCCATCGATATCGTCGGGTTCGAGTTCGAGAACGGGCGCGTCCTGAAACTGCCCGGCGCCTGGAAGGGCCAGGAAGACGAGACCGAAGACGGTGCGGCCTTCATGAAGGCCGCCCGCGACAGCGCCTGCCAGTATTTCAAGATGACACTGGGTCCGGACTACAATGCTTTGCATGCCGATCATTTGCATCTGGACATGGGGGGGTTGCGCGGGTGCCGGTAAAACGAGATGGAACAACAGTGCGCTCTCACCCTGTGTCGCACGGGCTTGCAGAATTGAATCAAGGCACCCGAGAATGAGCACGACCACCCATGGCGATACGCATTATCGCGACCAGACCGCTGACTATCAGCACGTCCGCAGACCCGATGCCCGGATCGGTGCAATGATCCATGCCGCACTGGGCGATGCGCGCAGCGTGCTGAATGTGGGCGCGGGGCAGGGCTCCTATGAGCCGGAGGACCGCCACGTGATCGCATTGGAGCCGGCGCATGCCATGCGCGCCCGGCGTCCGCGCCACCTTGCGCCTGCGATCATCGGTGACAGCAGCGCCATCCCGCTGGATGATGGGGCGGTCGATGCCTGCATGGCTGTCGCCACTGTGCATCAGTGGGCGCAATTGGAACGCGGTCTTGCCGAATTGCGTCGGGTGACGGCAGGGCCGGTGGTTCTGGTCGTGTTTGACCCGGACTTGCAACGCCGCTTGTGGCTCAATGACTATTGTCCGGCGCTATTTGATGTGGCCGAACGGCGTGACCCGGCACTGGAGCGGTTGGCCAGGGGCTTGGGGAACGCTGTCACCTGGCAGCCTGTACCGATCCCCGCAGACTGTACCGACGGCTTCGTCGAAGCTTTCTTTGCGCGGCCTGAAGCTTTCCTGCAGCCGCAGGTGATCGCTGCCCAATCCACCTGGGGGTTCGTTTCGCCCGACCAGGTTGCACAGTGCCAGCAGCAGTTGGCCCGCGACCTGGCTGACGGCACATGGGACGCCCGCCACGGCCATTGGCGCACGATGGCCACTTATGAGGGGTC
>JALOSP010000253.1 GCA_025458365.1 Hyphomonadaceae bacterium | reverse complement strand
TGGCAAGGATCAGATGCATGCAGGCCCGATAGCGGCCCGCCGCGCGCTTGTCACCCGGACGTTGCGGCAGCGGCGGCTGGGGGCCGCGTGAAGGGTTTGGGCGGATGAGCCCGCATCCAGTCGCGGGCTGGCTTCTCGATGATCGCGTGTGCGATGGCCGCCGCCACGATGGTCGCCACGATGGCCAGCCCGCCAATGCCCAGCGCCATGACGCCTTCTGGCTTGCCCAGCACCCGCTCGACGATCTGATAGAGCGCAATGTCGAGCGGCAAGTGGATCATGTAGACCGCAAAGCTGATCTCGCCGAGCCAGACCCAGCGCGGTGACGACAGGATGCCCTCATCGGCAGAGTTCGAACGGCCCGATTTTGCCGTTTCGGCGGTGAAGAACACAATGGCCAGCAAGGCAGGCCAGATTCCGGCGCCCGCGAGGTCCAGGCTGCAGGACGCCACCACCAGCATCGCTGAGACAATCAGGCCGACAATGGCGGTTTCACGCCTCACGCTCATCACATTGCCCAGTTGCCACAGGGCCACCCCGGCCAGAAAAGACGGGATGATCCGCAGGGCACCACCACTCGAGGTCATATCGGTCAGTTCGACACCGCGCGCCGCCATGCCCAGATACAGGACATAGAACAGCGCCACCGAAGCCACCAGCGCACAGATCGGACCACCAACGCCGCGCCCGGCCCGCATCAGGAAAGCCACACATCCGAACATCACCGGGAACGCGAGATAGGCGAACCATTCGGCCGAAATCGACCAGGACGGGAAGTTCCAGCCATCAGACCCGACCAGGCCCCAGGCATGGATCAGCAGGAGGTGGGCGGGGATCTGGCTGGGGTCAAATGCGGCCTCCGGCATTTGCACACCCATGGCACTGGCCACGGCCCACAGCGCGACCATCATCAGGAGTGTGACGAGGTGCGTCGGGTAGATCCGGGCGATCCGGGCCCACAGAAAGCTGCCATAATGAAACCGCCCGGCGGTGACCTGCGGCCCATAGACATGAGCCAGGACGAAACCGGACAGGATGAAGAACAGGTCCACGCCATAATTGCCGCAATGGATCACCGGCAGTGGCGCCACGCCCCATTTGGCAAAGCGTTCGCCAAAGAAGAACAACAGCAACCAGAATGCCGCGACAAAGCGCAGCCCGGTGAGCGGTTTGATGTCATCAGGATAGGCGTGCACGGCAGAAGCTCCTCAACCGGAACCGGCTACCACAAGACAATGAATCGATTGCCACCAGCCCGCACCGGTTTTTAGGGGATGCCAATCAGCTTGTGGGTCTGCAGACTGAGCCGCCAGCGCGGATGGGCCTGACAATAGGCTGCAGCCGCAGCGGTGTTTTCTGCCAGCAGCGGCCCATCCATCGGCTGCAGGAAGAAGTGCTCGAACGCCATGGCCTCAAAGCGGTCAGGCATTGCCAGGGGCTGAGGATAGACCAGCTTCAGTTCATGCCCCGAGGTCTGGACCACTGGAGCAGCGGCTTTCGGGCTGACACACAGCCAGTCGATCCCGGAGGGGGCAGCAATGGTTCCATTGGTTTCAACCGCGATGTTGATGGCCAGCGCATGCAGCGCTGCAATCAGTGGCGGATCAAGCTGAAGCAGCGGCTCGCCACCGGTTGCCACCACCATGGCCCCGGAAGCACCTTCCGTGGCCTCGTCCCAACAGGCCCGCACCGCAGCCGCCAGCGCCTCTGGCGTGGCAAACCGGCCGCCGCCAGGCCCGTCAGTCCCGATGAAATCGGTGTCGCAAAAGGTGCAAACCGCGCTGGCCCGGTCCTGCTCGCGTCCGCTCCACAGATTGCAACCTGCAAACCGGCAGAACACCGCCGACCGCCCGGCCTGCCCGCCCTCACCTTGAAGGGTATGGAAGATTTCCTTCACCGAATAGGTCAAGCCTCACCTCCATCAGTGTGCGCGGTGAGCCTGCCTTTCCAGGCCTGCCAGCCCCGCGCACGCAGTTCGCAAGCCGGGCAGGTCCCGCAGCCGAGGCCCCAATCATGGCGTGTTGTCCGGTCCCCCAGATAGCAAGTGTGGGTATCCTCGACCGTGATCGCCACCAGCGCCGGACCGCCCAGTTCCATGGCAAGCGCCCAAGTCTGCGCCTTGTCGAGGTCCATCAGCGGAGTTTCAATGGTCAGTGGCAGTTCCATGCCGAGTTGGAGCGAGTTGGCCACTGCGTCGAGCGTTTCGCGCCGACAGTCCGGATAGCCGGAGTAGTCCGTCTCGCACATGCCACCCACAAGCACACTGGCCCCCCGCCGCCAGGCGAGCGCTCCGGCCAGCGTCAGGAAAATCAGATTGCGCCCAGGCACGAAGGTGTTGGGCAGGCCATTGGCATGGACGCTGATGGCTGCAGTGCTGGTCAGGGCGGTGTCGGAAATCGCCCCCAGCACCGGGATCTCGAGCAGATGATCATCACCCAGCCGCGAGCTCCAGTCCGGGAACTGGCGCCGGATCGCGTCCAGCACAACGAGCCGCTGGTCAAGCTCGACACGATGGCGCTGGCCATAGTCGAAGCCCACAGTCTCCACATGCCCATAACGTTCCAGCGCCCAAGCAAGGCACGCGGTGCTGTCCTGTCCGCCAGAAAACAGGACAAGAGCTGTTGTCAGTGCCGGATCGGCGGTGAGGGACATGGACACAATACTCATGGCCAGAGGAAAACACGCAGACCGCTCTGCGCAGACCATTTACCGGAATGCATTTCAAGGCGTATTGAACAGGCCACTTTCACCGCCCCCTGAGGAGCGCCATCATGCGCGACGGCCAGATCACAGCCACTTTGCTCTACACCACCTGGCCGGATGCCGAGGAAGCAGAGGCAGCCGGCCGCCGTCTGATCAACGAGCGGCTGGCCGCCTGCGTCAACATCCTGCCGCAAGTCCGCTCGATCTGGCGCGATGGTGACGAGGTTGCCACCAGCAGCGAGGTGGTCATGGTGATCAAGACATCGTCGGATCTGGCTCCCGCCGCCAGTGCCCGAACCCAGGCACTGCACCCTTATGACATCCCGGCAATCCTTGAACTGCCTGTGGGTCCGGCAGCAACAGGCACTGCCTGGCTTGCGTGGCTGCAACAGAGCCTGAACGGTGGCTGAGCCGTCATGCAAACCGAAGGGAAAAACCCGCAGGATTGCGGTGGTCGGCGCTGACAGCGCTCCATCAAGTTCAAGATTTTAGCGCGCAACTTCGTTTCCATGGAAACGACACGCGCACTCAGTGAGAGTGCGAAAGGCCGCAGCTGACGCTGCGGCCCCTGCTGTTCTGCGCCGTCGCGGCAGATCTTACCAGTTGAAGGAAATCTTCCCATAGACATAGCGTCCGGATCGGCCGAACGGCGAATAATTGGAAAATGGCGTGTTGGACGTCGTGTTCAATGCCACCGGATTCTGGGTCGGATACTCGTCGGTGATGTTGTCCACCCCGGCGGCAAAGCGCCAGTTTTCCCCGACGTTCACACCGCCTTCGATATCGAACAGGACACGGGGTTCCAGGATCAGGTCAGTCGCAGCTGTGGTGCCGGGCGACAGGACTTCACCATACCGCGTGGCCCGCAGGTTGACGTCGAAGGCGCCAAATGTCCAGTCAACGGCACCGATGTACTTGTCCTTCGGCGTGCCTTCCTCGAAGGTCAG
>JALOSP010000252.1 GCA_025458365.1 Hyphomonadaceae bacterium | reverse complement strand
GGCAGCGCTGGCGCCGGTGCCCCAGACCGGCATTGGCGCCCTCTTGGGCAACGGGCAGGCTGCGGCCAGCATCTGCGATGTGCTGGCGCGCGAGGGCTGGATCTAGCTCAATCAGCCCCTACCGCGCTGGCCGGGGCCGCATTGGCCGGGGCCGCATCGGCCGATTCAGCCTTGGCTTCAGCCGCTGCCAGCCGTTCGGCCAGGGCCACGGAGGCGCGGGTCTTCACACTCTCCGAGCGCAGCTGGCCGCAGGCAGCCAGGATGTCGCGCCCGCGCGGGGTGCGCACCGGGCTGGCATAGCCGGCATTGCGGACGATGTCGGCAAACGCATCGATGGTGCGCCGGTCCGAGCATTCGTAGCCGCTGCCGGGCCAGGGGTTGAACGGGATCAGATTGACCTTGGCCGGCACCCCAGCCAGCAGCCGCACCAGGGCGCGGGCCTCTGCCGGGCTGTCGTTGATGCCCTTCAGCATCACATATTCGAACGTGACCCGCTTGGCATTGTTGAGCCCCGGATAGTTCCGGATCGCCGCCATCAGCTCAGCCAGCGGATACTTCTTGTTCAGCGGCACCAGCACATCGCGCAGCGCGTCGTTGGTGGCATGCAGGCTGATGGCCAGCATGGTGCCGGTTTCCCGGCCCAGCCGCGCGATCTCCGGCACCACGCCAGACGTGCTCACCGTGATCCGGCGCCGCCCGATGGCAATGCCTTCGGGGTCGCAGATGATGTCGATGGCTGCGGCCACATTGTCGAGATTGTAGAGCGGCTCACCCATGCCCATGAACACGATATTGGTCAGCTGGCGCGGGTCCTGCGTGCTCGGCCATTCTCCAAGATCATCACGGGCGATCATCACCTGGGCCACGATTTCTGCCGCCGTCAGATTGCGCACCAGCTTCTGGGTGCCGGTGTGGCAGAAGCTGCAATTCAGCGTGCAGCCCACCTGGCTGGACACGCACAGCGCCCCGGAGCCTGCCACATCGGGGATGAACACGGTCTCGAACTCGATCCCCGGTGCAGACCGGATCAGCCACTTGCGGGTGCCATCTTTCGACACCAGCCGCTCTACCACTTCGGGTCGGGCCAAGGTCGCAGTGGCGGCCAGTTTGGCCCGCACCTCCTTGGCGACATTGGTGATGGCGTCAAAGTCCGTTACCCCGGCATCATAGATCCAGCGCCACAATTGGGCGGCGCGCATCTTCAGCTTCTTCTCTTCCACGCCAATGGAGGCCAGGTGCGCCTTCAACGCCTCCATCCCCATCCCGGCGAGCGACGGCAGAGCTGTTTCAGGTGTCGCAGGCGCACCCACGCCCCCACGGGCAAGATCAAGGCTGACAGTCATCATGGCGCCCCATAACCCAGGCGGCACCAGAAGTCATGGGCACCGGGGACATTCGGATGCATGTTCGCGATCCTGGCACCTTGTCGCACCCGCCTTCCACCCGTTAAGGGTTCTGCAACCATCCCGTCTCGCCACACGGCAGGAGCGCATGACCACACCCGTCCTTGAAGCCAAGCGTCTGTTTCGTACCTATGGCACCCGCAAGGCGCTGAACGATGTGACGTTCACCGTGATGCCCGGTGAGATGGTGGCCCTGATCGGTCCGTCCGGGTCGGGCAAATCCACCTTGATGCGCAATGCCACAGGCCTGATCACCACCGATGCCGGGACGGGCGAAGTCAATGTGCTGGGCATTGGCGTGCAGAAGAATGGCGTGTTGCTGCCGAGCGTGCGCGAAGCCCGCTCACGCATTGGCTTTGTGTTCCAGCAGTTCAATCTGGTGGGCCGCCTGTCGCTGTTCCAGAATGTGATGCTGGGGGCGCTGGGCCGCCTGCCCTTCTGGCAAGGGTTCTTCGGTCGCTGGCCACAGGCAGACAAGGAACGCGGGATGCAGGCGCTGGCCCGCGTCGGCGTTGCCGACTATGCCGCACAGCGCGCCAACACGCTGTCTGGTGGCCAGCAGCAGCGTGGCGCAATTGCACGTGCCCTGGTGCAGGGCGCCGAAGCGATCTTCCTCGATGAGCCGGTGGCCTCGCTCGACCCGGTGTCGGCCCGCAAGGTGATGGAGCTGCTCGACGATCTCAACGGCAATGACGGGGTGACGGTGGTCGTGGTGCTCCACCAGATCGATTATGCGATCAAATTCTGCAAGCGGGTGGTGGCGCTGAAGGCCGGACAGATCGTCTATGACGGCCCGCCCGAAGGCCTGCAGCGCGACCAGCTGATCGAAATCTACGGCGCCGAATATGACGAGGAGAGCGGCGGGGCCGCCCCGGTCGAGGAAAAGGCCGCCGTGGTCGCCACCGCCACCGGCGACAGCATGGGCTACAAAATCGCCCGCATGGCTGCCAGCGTGGTGCTGGTCGCCCTGGCCGGGGCCGGCATCTTCTTTGGCGGCAAGGCGAGCCAGGCGCGCGAGAATGCCGACGTGATTTTCTCGATCCTGCCGACTGAAAACAGTTCCAGCGGCCTTGCCCGCTGGGACCCGTTCATCGCAGACATGCGCCGTCAGACCGGTCTGTCCATCGTCGTGCGCTCGGTGCCGAACTACAATGCCTCGGTGACGGCGATCCAGAACGGCCAGACCCAGGTGGCGTGGTTCTCCAACAAGTCGGGCATGGAAGCTGTCAGCACGGGCGAGGCCGAGGTTTTCCTGCGCTCGTCCGACCCGTCGGGTGTGGACGGCTACAATTCAGTGCTGATCGTGCCTAAGGACTCACCCCTGACACTCGACCAGGTGCTCACCTGTGACCGGAGCCTCAGCTTCGGCATGGGCGATGCCAATTCCACGTCCGGCACGCTGGCCCCCATGGCCTTCCTGTTTGCCCCGCGCAACATCAATCCCGACACTTGCTTCAAGGGCGTGAGGGCCAGCAGCCATGAGGGCAATGTGCAGGCCGTGGCCAACCGGCTGCTCGATGTGGCCACAAACAATTCGACCAGCCTGCAAGTGCTGGGCGCGCAAGACCCGGCCCTGATCAACAAGGTCCGGGTGATCTGGACCTCGCCCACCCTGCCCGAAGACCCGATCATCTGGCGCAAGGACCTGGACCCGCAGGTGAAGCAGCGCATCCGCCAGTTCTTCCTGGACTATGGCCGTCAGGGCGATGCGGCCCAGCAGCAGCGCGAGCGGGCGATCCTCGCCAGCCTGTCCTTCGGCATGTTCCAGCCCGCCACCAATGACCACCTCCTGCCGGTCCGCGTGATCGAGGCGACGTCCAACCTGATCCAGGCCCAACAGCGCGGCAACCAGACCGGGATCGATGCCGCCCAGAAGGCGCTCGACGATCTGCGCGCCCAGGAAGAGGCCGCCAAGACCCGCGCGCCCCCGCTGCTGCCGTCCACCCCGACTGAAGGCTATGCCGTTGAAGGAGTTCCCCAATGAACGCCCCCAAAGGTACGGGCATCCCTGCCCCCCCGGAAAAGTCCGGTGCCGACAAACTCTATGACCTGATCGTCTGGGGCGGGCTGGCTGTCCTGCTGATCGTCAGCTTTGGCGATGCCGAGATTTCCCGCATCGGCCTTCTTTTCACCAATTCGGAAGGCATGCAGACCTTCACCAGCCGCTTGCTGAAGCCCGACTTCAGCGAGTGGATGCGCTATGTGCAACAGATGTGGCTGACAGTGCAGATCGCCGCCTGGGGCACATTCATCGCCGTGGTGCTGGCCATTCCGTTCGGTTTCATGTGCGCGTCCAATGTGGCC
>JALOSP010000251.1 GCA_025458365.1 Hyphomonadaceae bacterium | reverse complement strand
AGACCGCCCGATCTTCAGGCCGCACAGCCACAGGCGGATAACCGGCCCGCAGCAGGATCAGGTTCATCAACAGCCGTGCGCAGCGGCCATTCCCGTCGCTGAAGGGATGGACCGCGACAAGGCGCCAATGGGCTTCGAGCGCAGTTTCCAGGGATGGCGTTTCGCCAGTGAGCCACGCGCCCAGCTCTGCCATCAGGTATGGAACTTTTGCAGGGTTCGGAAACACGGCAGCAGACCCCGCAATCCGGCGCGGAAAGGGGCTGTACAGCCCTGCAATCGCCGGGTTTGATCGCAGGACAATGCGCCGGTGCAATTCGGTGATCGTGCGCTCGCCAATCAGGCTGTCATGGGCGGCCAAGTCGCGCATCCACAACAGGGCAGCATGATGGTCCTGCGCTTCCAGATGATCCCGCAAAGGCTTTCCCCCGACAGTGATCCCGTGGGCGATCACTTCTGCGGTCTCTCGTAGCGTGAGCGTATTGCCCTCAATGGCGTTGCTCGACCAGGTGAGCTCGACATCAAAATGGGCCTGGAGCTGGGCAAGCGCGTCCTGTGACAGAGGGCGCAAGGCGTCCAGCTCCGCTTTCAGGGGTACAATATCTGCCAGCCAGTCAGAGCGAAGGGGCGTCATGGACCTCTTGTCGCTGCAATCCCCGCAAGGATCAAGCCGTCTGCTCAAGCCCGCAGGCGCCATCCGGTTTTGAAGGCGCGCCAGCAGGCAAGGCACGCCACGACAGTCAGCCCGCCCGCCATCAGGGCCGACACCAGGACCGAAGAGTCCGACGTGCCGGTGAAGGCATAGCGGAATCCGTCAATGAAGTGGAAGATCGGATTGAACAACGAGATCGTGTGGAACGGTTCGGGCAGAACAGTGATCGAGTAGAAGGTGCCCGACAGGAAGGTCAGCGGGGCGATGAAGAAATTGGTGATCATCGCCAGATTGTCGAACTTGTCGGCCCAGATGCCCGCCAGCACACCGATAGCGGCAAACAGGATGGAGGCGGTCAGGCAGAAATAGATCGCCCAGCCCCAATTCTGTGGGGTGATGTCAGCAAAGAACACCACCGATAGCGCCGTCGCCACCGCCACCATCACGCCACGGGTGGTCGCCCCTGCGATGAATCCGATGGTCAGTTCCAGCGGCGTCAGTGGCGGCATCAGAAAGTCCGATGTGGTGCCCTGCACCTTGGCCACGATCAAGGATGACGACGAGTTGGCAAAGGCATTCTGGATCACGGTCAGCATGACCAGACCAGGTGCCAGGAAGTCGGGGAAGGGCACCCCGCCCATGCTGCGCTCATTGGCGCCGAAGGCCACGACAAACACCACCATCAACAACCAGGTGGCAACCACCGGACCGAACACGGTCTGCACCGCCACCTTCATGAAGCGGCGGACCTCGCGTTCATAGAGGGTCTTCAGTCCGAGCCAGTTGATCGCACCATAAGTGCGCGGGGTGGGAGGGATCACAGCCATGAGCTTGTCAGACAGCCCGCCGTGACGCCCGACGCGCTTTCAAGGTCACGCTGCCGCCAGAATGGCTTCAAGCCGGGTCACGGCTTTCTGTGCCGTCGCCTTGCGGGCTTCATCCCTGGCATCGCGCAGGTCTTCGCGGGCATCGGCAAGATCCCGCCCGAGAGCGTCCCTGTCGATCTTTGCCAGGTCAACCGCATCTTCGGCCAGCAACGTGATCCCGGTGGGCGTCACATCGGCCATGCCGCCGCCGACATAGATCCGCCGCTCGTTTGCGCCGTCGATGATGCGCACCACACCGGCCTGCACCACGCTCATGGTGGCGGCATGCAGGGCAAGCGCGCCAAACTGGCCGGTGGCGCCTGGCACGACCACTTGATCGACATCATCGGAAAACAGTTCGCGCTCGGGCGAAACAAGAGAGAAGTGCAGCTTTGACATGGCCGGGCACCTACCGGTTTTGGCGGTGTCCCGCAAGCATCGGGTTCACCGGCACTCTGCGCCACAATGGCTCAGGACAGCAGCTTGCGTTCCAGCCAGGCCATGAGCGCGTAAAGACCCAGCCCGAGCAGGGCAAGCAGGAACAAGGCGGCAAACATGGTGGCAGTTTCCAGCCGGTTGCCGGCTTCGACAAGCCGCCAAGCCAGCCCACCGGTGGAGCCGGTGCCTGCCACGAATTCAGCCACGACCACGCCGACCAGCGACAGGCCCGCAGCCGTCTTGATGCCGGACAGCAGGAAAGGGGCCGCGGTTGGCAGGTCCAGCCGCCAGAAGCGCTGCCAGCCGGTCGCCTTGTAGAGGGCAAACAGCCGGGCCAGTCCGGGGTCCGTCGCCATCAAGCCGGCCCGTGCTGATGCCAGCACTGGAAACACCGCCACCACAACCGCCAGAATCAGGATCGCCCGATGCGGGTTTTCCACCCCGACCCAGATGATCACCAGTGGCGCGATGGCCACGATTGGCGTGGCCTGCAGCACCAGCGCATACGGCCCCAGTGCCGCGTCCAGAAGCGGCAGCTTGCGGAACAGCAACGCAAGACCAACGCCGATCAGGATCGACCAGCCCAGCGCCTGCATCGCCAGCCCGAAGGTCACGCCCGCGGCAGGCACCAGAACCCCGGCCTTGCCCGCTAGAGCCACGCCGATTGCGCTGGGTGGCGGCAGGACGACTGGCGGCACATCAAGCAGGCGGACCAGCATTTCCCACACAAGCAGCAGGAATCCACCTGCGGCGGCTGGCGCCAGCAACAGGCGGGCGCGGCTCATGACCTGGCCCCTTGCGACAGCGCCGCGCGTGCCGCCCGGCAGGCACCGACAAAGGCTTCTGATTGCAAGAATGAGACATCGCGGCCTGCATTGCCCGGCACCGGGATGTCGGCGATGATCCGGCCGGGCCGGGTGCTCAACACATGGACCACATCAGCCAGATAGACCGCCTCCTCCACCGAATGGGTGACAAACAGCACTGGCAGGTTGTGTGTCTGCCGGACTGCATGGACGAGATCGTTCAGCGCCCGCCTGCCGAGTTCGTCGATCGCAGCGAACGGCTCGTCCAGCAGAAGGGCAGGCGGTTGTGAAACCAGTGCCCGCGCCAGGGCCACACGCATCCGCATGCCACCAGACAATTGGCGCGGTTTCAGGGTGGCCACGTCTGGGAGACCGACGGATGTCAGGGCTGTCAGCGCCTTTTCTCGCGCCTCTGTCTTGTCCATCCCGGCAAGTTCCAGCGGCAGCGCCACATTGTCGAGGATGGTGGCCCAGCCCAACAGGGTGGCATCCTGAAACACCATCCCCGGTGGACCTGAAGCCAAACCGACCTGACCTGTTGCAGGCGCCAGCAGACCGGCGACCACCGACAGAAGCGTGCTCTTGCCGCAACCGGACGGACCCAGCAGCGCTGCACATTGGCCGGGAGGGACGTGCAGCGAGACAGGCCCCAGCACGGTCGTGCCGTCGAACCCCACTGTCACATTCTGAACCTGCAAGCCTGCCAAGACCGGCCCACCTCAACCGGACACGAACGACAGATCGACGCCCGTACGCCAGTCCAGTGTCGGCGGCACCACACCGGCCTCTTGCATGATGTTCGTGAACTCGTCCCAACGCTCCGCGCTCATCGCACCGAGCCTTCCAGATGCCGCAATCACGATGTTGCGCTCGACCAGAGCCTTGCGCGCATTGGCCAGCAGCGCGGGCGTCATGTCCGGGTTGTCGGCAGTGATCAAGGCATCGCCCGGCGCCGGAT
>JALOSP010000250.1 GCA_025458365.1 Hyphomonadaceae bacterium | reverse complement strand
GCCTCGGTCACCGGATGCTCCACCTGCAGGCGGGTGTTCATCTCCAGAAACCAGAAGCCGTCTGGCGTCAGCGGCCCGGTCCCGTCGGCCACGAATTCCACCGTGCCCGCATTGGTATAGCCGACAGCGCGCGCAATCTTCAGGGCGGCTCCAGTCAGCGCTGCGCGCACCGCATCGGTGATGCCGGGGGCGGGGGCCTCCTCGATCAGTTTCTGGCGGCGGCGCTGGATGGAGCAGTCACGCTCGAACAAGTGGACCACATTGCCGTGTTTGTCGCCAAACACCTGCACTTCGACATGGCGCGGGCGCAGGACGAGCTTTTCCAGCATCATCCGGTCATCGGTGAAGGCTGCTTTCGCCTCGCGCCGGGCCGAGGCCAGGGCCTCGTCAAACTCGCCCGCAGAGCCGACCTGGCGGATGCCACGCCCGCCACCACCGGCCACCGCCTTGATCAGCAGCGGATAGCCGATCCGGTCAGCCTCGCGCTTCAGTGTCGCGTCAGACTGGTCGGCCTCCCAATAGCCGGGCAGCACCGGGGCGCCAGCGGCCACCGCGACTGCTTTGGCCCGGTCCTTCAAGCCCATGGCTTCGATCACCTCGGGCGTGGGGCCGACGAAAGTGATGCCAGCGGCTGCGCACGCACGGGCAAAGCCGGTATTCTCCGACAGGAAGCCGTAGCCGGGATGGATGGCATCCACCCCCAGATGCTTTGCCGCCTCCAGGATCAGATCGCCACGCAGATAGCTTTGGGCCGCAGGCGCCGGGCCGATGTGCACGGCTTCATCGGCGGTCTGTACATGCAAGGCATCGCGGTCGGCGTCGGAATAGACTGCCACCGTGGCGATCCCCATATTGTGCGCGGTGCGCATGATGCGGCAGGCGATCTCGCCGCGATTGGCAATCAGCAGCTTTGTGAACACAGGTCTGATGCTCCGGTGGTGTCGACGGTGTCCTTGCCCGGATTGCGCGTGACGGTCCAGTGGGCAGCGCTACAGCCCCCAATCAACCGGACCAATCAACCCGCCCAATCCGGCTTCCGCTTCGACAGGAAAGCGGCAAGCCCCTCGCGCCCTTCGGCACTGGCGCGCCGGTCTGCAATGCGCTTGGCGGTCATGGTCCGCAATGCCCCATCGATCGGGCGGCCTGCCACATCACGCACAAGCTGGCGGGCATCAGCGATGGCGCCGGGCGCACAGGCGCCAATCTGGCGCGCATAGGTCTCTTCGGCCCTGGCCAGACCATCCAGATCGGGCACGACGGCGCTGAGCAGCCCGATCTTCAAGGCGTGGGCTGCATCGAACAGGGCCGCACT
The DNA here is from genome assembly GCA_025458365.1 of Hyphomonadaceae bacterium. Taxonomy (GTDB): domain Bacteria; phylum Pseudomonadota; class Alphaproteobacteria; order Caulobacterales; family Aquidulcibacteraceae; genus JALOSP01. The sequence goes on along the minus strand of JALOSP010000250.1, from coordinate 2,427 downwards.
GGCAAACAGGGCGCGCGCATTGCGCGGTCCGACGGCCTCGATCACATAGGGGCTGATCGTGGCCGGGGTCAGGCCCAGCCGGGCCTCGGAAAAGGCAAACCGTGCCCCGTCCACCGCGACGGCCTGGTCACAGGCCGCAATCAGGCCAAGACCGCCACCATAGGCGCCACCCTGCACCAGTGCGACCGTCATCTGTGGCAGGCTCCACAGCTTGTACAGCATGGTGGCGAGCGCCAGCGCATCGGTTTCATTGTCTTCACGGGTGTGGCGTCCCTGGCGCTCCATCCAGGCCAGATCGGCCCCGGCGCAGAAGTCGCTGCCGGCGCCTTTGAGAAATACCAGCCGCACCTGGTCACTGGCTGCGAGCGTATCGAACGTCTCGCTGAGAGCCGCGATCATCGCCTCGTCAAAGGCATTCTTGCGGTGGGGCCGGTCGAGCAGGACGATGGCGATCCCGTCTTGCGTGGTTTCAAGGCGGACAGGCTGGTCGTCAGACATGATGGATCCTCCCGCCATCCTTTTGGACGGCAGGAGGATCATGCGCAACCGGTCTTCAGAGCAGCATTCCGGGCAATGGGTGCCCCGAACCCGTGTTCCAGAGCGTTGTCCGATCAAATGGAGTCATTGATCGATCAGACAGAGCGACAACTCAAGGATTGAGAGCGGCGATCTGATGCAATCAGATCGGACACCGCTCTAGTCGATCAGACGCAGGGGCCGTCCCGCCACAGGGGTCAGTGGCGGACCGCCGGGGCAGCCTGCAGGGGGCGCCTCAAGCGTGTACTTCGCATTCAAGCGAACCCGGTCAAGGTGGACGCCGTCGGTATCCTTGTGGGTCAGCGGCTGGCGCAGGGTCAGTGTCCCCTGACCGGTTCCAGCGATCGGAATGGCGACCCGTTTCCATTGCTGGCCCACAGGCGGATAATACTTGCCGAGCAGCTGGCCATTCCACAGGATTTCAATCGAATTGCCTTCGATTGTGCCATCATTGCCGTTCTTGAAGTCCACTTCGAGCTCATAGACCGTGTTGGTGGCCAGATTGAGCGATTGGCTCATGTCGGTGATCAGTTCGGCATATTGGGCGCCATCGGTGCCCCAGCCGGGGGACCACGACGCATTGCGCCACAGTTCGAAAAAGCGGGTGCTGGACCAACCTGGCACCAGGGATGATGGCATGTTGTCCTCAAGCGTACCATCCGCAATGACTTTGGTTTCGAACGAGCCGTTGATGATCAGGCCGCTAGAGCCTGCGACCGGTGCGGTGGGCGGCGGCGGCGGGGCTGCTGCGATCTGCAGGAGGTCGATGAAAGCGCCGTGGCTGTTGTTGGCCCCACTGACCTGACGGACTGTGAAGGCCGCAGGCGATCCGGTGCCTGTGACATTGAACGCGTGTTTCTTCCAGCCTTCACCCTGAACCGGCGAGAGCGTCGTCAGCAAGACGCCGTTCCACAGCACCTCGATCCGGTTGTCGGTTGCGTTCCCGTTGTCGCCATAGCGGTAGTCGAATGACACCGTATAGGTGCCGCCCGATGGCAAAGTGATGGACTGGCTGAGATCTTTCTCGATCTCGGCATATTGGACCCCGTGCGTGCCGTTGCCGCCGCCGCCGGACCAGGTGGCCTTGCGGTGGAACTCGATGTCACGCGTTGAGGTCCAGCCCGACGATGGGGCCATCAGGCCGCCACCGGAGCGCAGGGCCCAGGTGTTGTCGGTGATGGCCGGGAACTCGAAGGAGTCGTTGTAGACAAACCCATTATTGCCAATCGGCGGCGGTGGCGGTGCTGCAGCCGGAGGTGGCGGAGGAGTGCTGGCGTTGTAAGGCGTCAGATTCCACTTCACGCTGTTGAGCGTGAGCTTGCCGACGATCATCTGCACGCTGGCGTTGCGGATGTTGCTGTCCGAATTGATCTGCAGATGGCGCTGCGGCAGATACACCAGACCATCGATCCGGATGCCCTGATTGGCCTGGATGTCGAAGCTTGGCAGGCCGTTGTTTCCGGAATTGTAACGCTGGTAGAGTGCCAGCCCGGCATAGGTGCCACTGGTCGGTGCCCGCAGGTCGATACTGCCACCGTTCAGTTTGAAAGTATGGTTGGTGGACATGAAGATCGACACACCAGCCGATGCGTTGACCTTGCCGTTGTTGATGTTGAAGTCGCCATTGTGGATCACATACAGCCCCGGCTGCATGATGATGTCCTTGTTGTTGGCGTTGATATTGGTAGTGCCGCAATAGACGCCCGGCTGCAGGGTCAGCGAGTTGCCATTGATGTTCGGCGTGTAATTGTTGAACGTGCAGCTGGACGCTGAAGGCTGTGGCAGGCCGGTGGCGCGTGGATCATTGGCCACGGCATTTCCGGCGAAGGCCTGCATCCACGGCACACTCTGGCTTTGGGCATTGAAATTGCCCTTGGTGCGCAGCTTCGC
>JALOSP010000249.1 GCA_025458365.1 Hyphomonadaceae bacterium | reverse complement strand
GGTATTCTCCAGTCCTGCCAGACGCCCAAGCACCGCCACCGTCTGAAGTTCTGCTGAGTTCAGCGGCAAAATGCCCGAATTGGTCAGCAGGACTGCGGACTTTTCAGCAGCTTCCAACGCAAGCGCCACATGATCGGGGCATTGAGCTTGGCGAACGCGGTTGAGCGTCACTGAGTCCTGCATGAACACAGCGTTCTCGCTAGCTCCTGCCATCTGCCAGCCGCGCCAGCAGGATGAGGCCTGCTGCCGACCACGCCTGGGGCGCACAGGCATGGGTATAAGCGATGGGCTTGCGATCTGGCTGCCGCTCATACCCACTGACCAGTTCGGGCAGCGAGCCACCAGGGCTGGCAGCGGCAAGGTCGAACAGGGCGCCCGCGACCTGGTTGCGCTCGGCCGTGAAGCCATAACGATGCAAGCCCCAACCGAACAGGGCTGTGTCGTGCGGCCAGACTCCGCCATTGTGGTAGGAGACAGGGTTGTAACGCACCTCGCCGGTGCCGAGTGTTCGCAGGCCCCAGCCGCTCCAGAGCGCTGGGGACATCAGGGTCTTCACCAGCCTCGGCGCAACCGCCTCGGGCACGATACCGCACCAGAGCAGATGGCCGGGGTCCGAGGAAAGCACGCGCAGTGGCGCGCCGTCACGGTCAAGCGCCATGGCGTAGGTGTCCATGTCATCAAGCCAGAACAGGCCGTGGAAGCGGCTGGCAAGGCGCGTGGCGCGCGCCCGGCAATCAGCCGCGCGGACCGTTTCGCCGCTCGCGTCGAGCAGCCGGGCGGCAGCTTCGAATGCAGCAAACGCGTAGCCTTGCACTTCAGCAACCGCGAGTGGCGCCTCCGCAGGCCTGCCGTCGGCGTGGTTCATGGAATCGTGGCTGTCCTTCCACGACTGCACCGTCAAACCGGAACCCGAGGGCGCAAACCTGACGAGGCCGTCGTCAGCCTGCTGGCCGGTCAGCCAGTCCAGAGCCGCGAGGAAGGCGGGGGCCAGCTCGGTGGCAAGGCCGGGATCGCCGATGCTGGCGACGTGGGCGTCAAGCGCCATGATGAACAGGGGCGTGGAATCGATGGATCCGTAATAGCGCCCAAACGGGATCAAGCCTGTGCGGCTGGATTCGCCGCGCCGGATCTCGTGAAGGATCTTACCGGGCTCTTCTTCCCGGAACGGATCGACCACCCGGCCCTGATGATACGCCAGCAGTCGCAAGACGGCCTCGCCGATGTCGGCAAATGCAGGGCCAAGCATCATTGCTGTGATCAAGGCGTCCCGACCGAAGACATTGACAAAATTCGGCATTCCCGCAGCGGGGTAAGCGCCGAAGGGGGTTGGCAGCAGCAGAGTTCGGATGTCGCCAATCGCCCGTGACAGACGGGCCGCATAAGTGCGATCAGGGAGGTTCGCACCGACCCGCGCTGCAAAGGCGGCGCGATCCGGCAGGGCAGGAATACCGGGTTCATCCTGGTGATCGCCAATATCGAGGTCGAGCCGGATGGTCCGGCGCTCGCCCGGATCGAGGTTGAGCGCCCAGCAGCGATCCGGGGCGGGCGGATCCATTGCAATTGCGACGGTGGTTTTGACCCCATCCGATGCCGTGCGTGCCAGGGTCAGGCTTGTGTCGGTTTGCATCTGGACAACCGGCGTGGCCGGATCCAGCTGGCGTTTCGCCCAAGCGGCAAAGACGTCGCGGAAGTCGGCTTCCATGGCGAGTTGCAGGGTAGCCGACTGGGGCTGCAGCGAGGTGTTGTGCACGGTCCAGACATCGGACAGCCCCGAATCCTGCACACTCAGTTCGCGTGTCAGGCCGACCACCTGGGTCTTGGTCGCATCCACGAGCGCAAAGTGCTGGACCATCCAGTCTTCGCGGGCCTCAGTGGACAGGCAGACGGCCCCGTCGCATGACCAGGTCCAGTCGGCCAGCAGGCGCGTATCGTGCCGGTAAAGGCCGCATCCGGGTCTGGTGACGGTGCCGTCCGGATTGGCCACCAGACAGGTGCGTCCCTCTTTCAACCTGATCATCCGCCCCGCCTTCTCCCACATGGTCAGCGTGCAGACCATGCAATCAAGATTTATACCGACATGTTGACATTATTAGAAACCCGCGCATCATGGGTGTCAAGGTCGCCAGCAAGGCGACACGTCAACGATACAGCCGCAGGTCATGCCAGACAGCATGAGCGCGAAGGGGGAAACATGATCAGCCAGCAACCCGTCTATCGCCCGATGGCATTTCGCGCGTCACTTTTGTCCCTGTCGGTCGCTTTGGGGGTGTTCGCTTTCCCAGCGCTGGCTCAGGCCCAGTCCGCCCCGACACAGCGAGCACCGCAAGCCGAAGAGCCGGAGCTTGTGATCGTGACTGCAACCAAGCGCGGCCAGACGATCCTGAACGCACCCGTATCGGTCTCGGTGATCGACTCAGCTCTGATCGAGGGGGCCGGGGCAACCAATTTCTCCGAACTGGCCACCTTGATCCCCAGTGTTGTGTTCTCCCAGCAGCAATCGCCCGTCCAGTCCAATGTGGGCATGCGTGGGGTGACGACCGCTGGAGGGTCGGCGGCGCTGGAACCCAGCGTCGGCATTTATGTCGATGGCATCTTCACCGATCGCACGGCATTCGGGATCGGTGACTTCAACGATATCGAGCGGGTCGAAGTGCTGCGGGGGCCGCAATCGACCCTGTTTGGCAACTCATCGCCAGCGGGCGTGATCAACTTTGTCACCAAAGCCCCATCGTCAGAATTCGGCGGCGAAGTCTCCGCGACGTTTGGCAACTTCAACCGCCAGCAATTCTCTGGCACCATCACCGGGCCGCTGATTGGCGATACGCTGCTTGGCCGGCTGAGTGTGTTCTCCCACAAGCGCGATGGCTATTTGAACAATGTGGTGGGCGTCGATTCCAACGACCAGAACAGCCAGGGTGCGCGCGGCAAGCTCGAATGGCGCCCGTCGGAGGACCTCACAGCAACCTTTGGCCTGGAATGGGGCCGGACCCGGCAGAATTGCTGCGTTCCGCTGTTCGATCCGGTGCCGCAGGCCCTGATTGACCGGTTCGCCACCGCCTCGCTCACCTTCCCGTTCCGGGGAACGGGCGCGCCGTTCCCGCTCAACCAGATCGAGACCCAGACCATCGCCACCGATGGCCGCAACACCTATGATCAGGACCTCTGGGCGGGCTCCTTGGAGCTGCGCTGGAGGATCGGTGACCTCGAACTGACCTCGACCACGGCCTACCGCCAGATTGACCAGTTCAGCATTGCTGACATCGACTTCACCGCACTCGACCTGATCCTGTTTCCGGGCGTCACACGGGAAAACGAGCAGCAGAGCCAGGAAGTCCGGATTGCCTCACCGACCGATGGGCGGTTCTCGTGGCTGGCCGGAGCCTACTATTTCCGCAAGCAAGTCACCGAGGACAGCGTCTCGCTGATCAACCCGCAAGTCGCGGCCCTTCTGGGTGGCGGTGTGATCGCGCAACGCTCTCCGTCGTTCAGCGACATCGACAACGTCAATATGGCGGTCTTCGGCGAAGGCACACTGACACTCAACGAAAACTGGAGCGTCACAGGCGGATTGCGCTACAATTTCGACGACAAGTCGATCACCGCCCGGGCCGAGCGACTGCGGGCCAATGGCACCGCATTGTCACCGATCCAGACCATCCCGGCGGCCTTCCAGAACCGCGACGGCGGCGAGTTGAGCGGGCGCTTCCTCGTTCAAGGCGACCTCGGCGGCGGGCGTACG
>JALOSP010000248.1 GCA_025458365.1 Hyphomonadaceae bacterium | reverse complement strand
CATCCTGTCACTGGCGCTGGTCGAAATCAGCCAGCATGTCCTGCCTGAGGCGCTGAAAGCACCTGGTGCACTGGACCGCGTGATCGGTCAGGCCGGGGCCATGTTGGGGCGGCTGGTCCGGGCTGAGGATGTGGCGGCGCGACTGGATCGTGGCTTGTTTGCGATTGCCTTGCCTGCTTCAGATGAGGCCGCAGCCCGGATTGCCGCCGAGCGGATTGCAGCAGTGCTGGAGTGCACCGGCTTCAATCCGGGCAGTGACGAAGGTGCGGTCACGATCACCATGAACCTCGCGACGGCAAGCTGCCTGCCCGGTGAAAACGCCGATCTCTTGATTGCCCGCACCACTCGGGCCCTGTCGCGCGACCTGTCATGACCGCTGGCCGCGCTGACGGAACAGGATCGGCCACCAATCTTCCTGTTGTACGGGTCGATCTGGTGTCGGATATCGTTTGCCCGTGGTGCTATATCGGGTTTCGCAGCTTCCTGATGGGCTGGCGCGAACGGCCTGATGTGCCGGTCGCCCTGACCTTCCGGGCCTTCCAGCTCGATCCGTCGGTACCGCCAGAGGGCGTGGACCGGCAGGCGGGACTGCTGGCCAAGTTTGGCGGCGATTTCACACGGTTTGCCGCTGCTTCTGCTGCTGTTGCCGCCGCAGGCGCCAGCGTCGGGATTCAGTTTGCCATGGACAAGGCAAAGACCCTGCCCAATACGCTGGACTGCCACCGCCTGCTGCGCTGGGCCAATGACGCCGGGTTGGGGATGGCCTGCGCCGAAGCTCTGTTCGAGGCCTGTCATGTGACGGGTGCCGACCTTACAAGAGCAGAGACACTGGTTGAGATCGCCGAGACCATCGGCATGGAGCGTGTGCTGGTTGCAGACCTGCTGGCCAGCGACCTCGACCGGGCAGCGATTGTGGAGGAAGTGGGAACGGCTCGGCAGATGGGCATCACCTCGGTGCCGTGCTTCATCTTCAATTCTCGTTTTGCCGTGGTTGGTGGCGAACCTGCCACGACCTTCATCCAGGCCATCGACCGGGCGGTGGATGAAGCGCGCATCACCTCACCTGACTGACATGCCGGGCTTGCCTGCACCGGTTAGCTGAGGTAATTTGAACTTAGCAATCGCACGGCAATTCCACCCGTCGCGCGAGAGTCAGATGCGCCCGGATCCTGCCAAGGAGCCGGGCGTTTTCGCTTTCTGGCCTCGATTTCCCGTCGGTCGCCTGTAACCGCCCTGCACGTGGTGGCGTAGTCCTCAGCAAGCAACTCTGCACGAGGACAAGGACCATGAAATTCTCACTGAAGGAAACTGCCGCGACAGCTATCAGCCTGTCCGGTGCCGCGATCTTCATCGACTCATTGCGTTACAAGTTCACCGACCATCCCAAGACCCAGGAGATTTTCGGTCGCCTGAATGACTGGGCCGCAACCTGGGGGGCCGACGGCCTGTTTGCCCATCACGGCCTGTTTTCCCAATATGTGATCGGCTCGGCTGAACTGGTTGCGTCGACCCTCTTGATCGCAGGCCTGATCCCGGCCTGGCGGATGCTGAATGTGGCAGGCGCCGCACTGGCTTTCTCCGTGATGGCTGGCGCTGTCAGCTTTCATCTGTTCACACCGCTGGGCATAGATCCCAATAATGATGGCGGCGGGCTGTTTGCCGCGGCTGTCAGCCTTCTCGTCGGATCGGCAGTCCTCATGGCCATCCGTCGCACCGAACTGGGCGGCCTGATCGGCCGTGTCACCAGCCTGTTCACACGGCGTCGGCCGGCCGCAGTCTGACCGCCCGGACACTACCAGAACACTTCAACCTTGAAAGGAGCGTACCGTGACCGCGCAAACAATGACCCGTACCCGCAAAACCGCCCGCACCATCGCACTCGCACTTGCCACGCTGGGAGCCTTCGCGCCGCTCGGCCTGCCGACTTCGGCCCTGGCCGACAAGGCACCGGTCTTTACCGGCCTTGCCTCAAACGCTGCGATCCGTGGGTATGACACCGTGGCCTATTTCACCACAGGCCGCCCGACACGCGGCGATGCCCGCTACACTGTCAACTGGAATGGTGCGCAGTGGAACTTTGCAAGTGTGGCCAATCGCGAAGCCTTCCGAGCCAATCCGGCCCGCTATGCTCCGCAATACGGCGGCTATTGCGCCTGGGCGGTCAGCCAGGGCTACACCGCAGGCATCGACCCCAATGCATGGCGAATTGTCGGCGGCAAGCTTTACCTGAACTACAACCGCGAAATTCAGACCCGCTGGGAACGTGACATTCCCGGCAACATCGCAGCGGCCAACCGCAACTGGCCGAGCGTGCTGCGGGATTGATCCTCGCCAGCGATTGCCGGTCAGCAGTTGGAGCGCCCTTTGAACCAGGGCGCTCTTGCTGTCGGGGCGACCTTTGACCCGATCAGTATCCTGTGGACTGCTCAGTTCGGTGGGCCGACCGCCTCCAACTCGAACTGCACATTGAGCTGGATCGAGAGCGATACTTCGCCTGCAGCAATTTCGGTTTGCGCTCCTGCACTGTCAGCCATCGCAGCACGGGCCATCATCATTGGCACCGGTTGAGGCTGGAAACCGCCGCTCTCGTTGATCGACACCACACGACGGATGCGCATGCCAGCACCTTCGGCATAAAGCCTGCCACGTCGCATGGCAGTCTCGATGGCTTCACGCCGGGCTTCATCGAGGGCAGCTTCAGGGTTGTCGATCCCGAATGTCGGCCCGTTGACCTGATTGACGCCCTGGGCCACCACACGATCCAGCACCGGGCCGACCAGGTCCAGATTCCGGATCCGCACGGTCAGCGTGTTCGACACCTGATAACCAGTGATCCGGGGACGCTGGTTTTCGACATATTCATATTGCGGCTGGATGGTGAAACCGCTGGTCTGAATGTCGCGGGCTTCGATCCCGGCTGCGCGGATTTCGGCCATGGCCGCGCTCATCTTGCGTCTGTTCTCGGCCATTGCCGCATTGGCTGTGCGGGCTTGGGTAACAACGCCTGCCGAAATCGTGGCCATGTCCGGCGCGCGCTTGGACTCGGCGTTGACATTGAGGTTGAGCAGCGACGGCTGGATCTGCTGGCAGCAGGGGCGCTCGGCATTCTGGGCCGCTGCCGGGCCGATGGCGGATGTGGCCGCCGCAAGAGCCATGGGAAAAGCGGCAAGCATGAACCTGGACATGATGGTGAACTCCCGGAAATCGCACTGGTCCCGGCAGCGCGCTTCTTTCAATAGTCTGCTTCGCGGCAGCAAAAGGGCAGAAACTGGCTGCATCCATGACAAAGCAGCAAGGCGGATGGTGGGCCCTGCAGGACTCGAACCTGCAACCAGACCGTTATGAGCGGACGGCTCTAACCATTGAGCTAAGGGCCCCTGCCCGCGTGTTGCGTGCAAGCCGGTGCCGGTTAGCGCGTCACGGCAGTCCTGTTAAGCCCGCACCGGCCTTTCTGCACATCTGCGCTTGGGCCGCCAACCGCCAGCGTGAGCGGTTTATTCGCGCCACGTCGTGGGTTAAGGCTACAGGATGACCAAGCCTGTGTTCATCCTCAACGGCCCAAACCTGAACCTGCTGGGTCAGCGTGAGCCCCATATCTATGGCACGGCGACCCTGGCCGATCTGGAAGCCTTCTGCCGTAGCGAAGCTGCGACGCTGGGTTTCGACATCGCGTTCCGTCAGTCGAACCATGAGGGCGAGATCATCGACTGGCTGCATGAGGCGCGTCATGCAGCTTGCGGCGTGATCCT
>JALOSP010000247.1 GCA_025458365.1 Hyphomonadaceae bacterium | reverse complement strand
AACATCTACGTCGGGCGCATGCGGCATGGCTACGGGCAGTATTTCATGGGAACCGGCCCGGTCTTCATGCTGGCCAGCGCCCTGTTCCGGCTCAACCAGAAGCCCTATGTGCTGGGCAGCCTGGCCATGTTGTGGGGCTGGCTGAAGGCTGCGCTTCAGGGCAAGCCTCGCTATGAAGACAAGGCATTCCGGCGCTTCCTGCGCCGTTACCAGTGGCGTGTGCTCCTGATGGGTAAGCGGCGGGCACTGGACATGACCGGGCAGCACGTCTGATGTGCGGCATTGCTGGCATCATCGGAGCGGGCGACGGACGGCATCGCGCGGCATTGCAGCGGATGACCGATGCGATGCGCCGGCGCGGACCCGACGCCCAGGGCCAGTGGGAATCGGCCCCGTCTGCCGACGGCCACCGGGTGCTGTTCGGCCACCGACGGCTGGCCATCCTCGACCTGTCGCCACATGGCGTCCAGCCGATGGTGCTGCCCGAAACGGGCGACTGCATCGTGCTGAACGGGGAGATCTACAACTTCGCCGCGTTGCGCGATCGGCTCAAGGAGCGGCCTACCGCGCTTCAGTCGACCGGAGACACCGCCGTGCTGCTGCGGATGCTTTCCCTGTGCGGAGACCAGGCCTTGCCTGACTTGCGGGGCATGTTTGCGCTGGCCTTCCGCGACCAGCGTTCAGGCAACGTGTTGCTCGCACGCGATCCGCTGGGTATCAAGCCGCTCTATTTCGCCATCAACCCGGCAACCTCGGGCGACTGGTCGCTGGTGTTCGCCTCGGAAGTCAGAGCGATCATGGCCTCGGGGTTGCTCGCGCAGCACCGACTGGACCGGCGAGCCGTCGCCTCGATCCTGTGGAACGGATTCACCGTGGCACCGGTGACCGCGGTCGAGGGTATCGAGTCGCTGCTGCCCGGTGAAGCGGCCTGGTTCGATCCCGGCGGACGCCTGCTGCGCCGCTTTGCCTACTGGCGGGCGCCGGCACCCGGCCAGGGCCCTGTGGCCACCGAAGAAGAACTGGAAGCCGCGCTGCTCGATTCGGTCCGATCGCATCTGATCAGCGACGTCCCGGTGGGGGTATTCCTGTCGGGCGGCGTGGACTCCTCGGCGGTGGCCAATCTGGCTGCCCGGTCAGGCGCATCAGAGGTCAACACCTTCACCCTGACCTTCAATGAAGCCGAGCGCAACGAAGGCGACATTGCCAGAGCGGTGGCCAAGGCCATCGGCACCCGCCACGCCGAGGTCCTGTTGACGGAGCAGGACTTCCTGGCCAGGCTGCAGCCCGCCCTCAACAGCCTGGACCAGCCCAGTTTCGATGGCCTCAACTCGTTCTTCATGTCCCACGCCGTCCGGGATGCCGGATTCACCGTGGCCCTGGTGGGGTCCGGCGGCGACGAACTGTTCGGCGGCTATTCGTCGTTCCGCGACCTGCCCCGCCTTTTGCAGGCCAACCGGTGGATTGCGCACGGGCCGGCGGCGAGCAAACAGTGGCTCGCCGAGGGCGTACGACGCGTGCTGCGGTCGTCGAGGCAGGCTTATGAGCCACAGACCCGTTGGGCCAAGCTGCCCGACATGCTGGCCGCAGGCCCGAGCGCCGAGGATCTCTACCAGCTGGCCTATGCGCTTTTCCTGCCCGCCAACCAGCGGGCCTTGCGTGCAGGCGGCTCTGCCGACCCGGGGCTGATCAGCGGCCTGCCATCCGAGCGGCACCGGCAACTGGCGGAGGAGCTCGCCGGCCGATCGGACCTGGGTGCGATTGCCATGCTCGAACAGAGGCTGTTCCTGGGCGAGCGCTTGCTGCGCGACACCGATGCCACCAGCATGGCAGCGTCCATCGAAACCCGCCTGCCCCTGGTGGACACCACACTGCTGTCGGTGGTCCTGCGCCTGCCAGATTCCATCCGCTTCCATCCGGTGCGCATGAAGCCTCTTCTGAGACGCGCCGGCCTCAAGGGACTGGACCCTCAGTTGTTCAACCGCCCGAAGTCGGGCTTCGAACTGCCGTTTGACCGCTGGTTGCGACAGGCCCTGGGGCAGGAGATCGAAGCGACCCTGCTGGATACCGCTGCCGTTGAGGGCGCAGGACTGGATGCGGCCGAGGTACGGCGGCTGTGGCTGGCCTTCAAGGCCGGCGCCAAGGGCCTGTACTGGACCCGCCTGTGGGCACTCTACAGCCTGATCCGCTGGACCCAGGTCAACCACGTGGGGATGTGACATGCGGGTCGGCTACATCGTCAGCGAATACCCCAAGGTCAGCCATACCTTTATCCGGCGCGAGATCGCGGCCGTCGAGGCCTGTGGCATCGACATCGTGCGGATCTCGATCCGGGATGGCGGTGAAACCGTCGATCAGTCCGACCGCCTTGAGCGCGAGCGGACCATCCGGCTGCTTGACGGTGGCGCCTCAGGCCTGCTGCTCGCAGGCCTTCGCTGTCTGTTGCGTTCACCGGCTCGCACCATCAGGACCTTCTGGCTGGCTTGTCGCATGGGTGTGGGTGCGGATCGCCCGATGCCAGTGCACTGGATCTATTTCCTGGAAGCCGCGGTGGTGGCCGATCTGGTCAGGAAGCGGGCCATCAGCCACTTGCACGCGCACTTCGGGAGCAACCCGGCCGAAGTGGCCATGCTGGCAGCACAACTGAGTGACATCACCTTCAGCTTCACAGCCCACGGCACAGTCGAAACCGACAACGCCCGCGCCATTGGCCTGCCTGCCAAGATCGGCGCCTCGGCTTTCGTGGTGGCCGTCAGCCACTATGGCCGAGCCCAGATGATGCGCTGGATCCCGCCCGACCAATGGTCGCGGATCCATGTGGTGCATTGTGGGCTGGGCCCCGAATACATTGACAGCCCCAGGCCTGAGACGGCATCTGGAACAGGCTTTCTGGCCGTGGGCCGCCTTTCGGAGGAAAAGGGACACCTCTGCCTGGTGCATGCGTTCGCACGCCTGCTGCAAGCCGGCACCGATGCCCGGTTGGTACTGGCAGGTGACGGACCCCTGCGCGGCGTCATTGAGCGCCGATGCCGTGAGTTGGGCATTGCCGACCGGGTCCGGATCACCGGCTGGGTATCCGGTGACCGGGTGCGCCAGCTTCTGCTGGAGTCGAGGGCACTGGTCCTGCCGAGCTTTGCCGAGGGCCTCCCCGTTGTCCTGATGGAATCCCTGGCGCTGGGACGACCGGTGATTTCGAGCTGGGTGGCCGGTGTGCCTGAACTGGTACAGGCTGGCCAGAGCGGCTGGCTGGTGGCGCCTGGTGACGAGGATGCGCTTTACCAGGCACTTCAGGACTGCCTGGACGCGCCCTCCGACAGGCTGGCCAGCATGGCCGAAGCGGGCCGAACCGCTGTCAAGGAGCGTCACGATGCCCGACTCGAAGGCGCGCGCCTGGCCGAGCTGTTTCGAACCCTCCAACGCAGCGACCGGGAAGTGTGATGACAATGCCCCGATCCTCGCCTGGCCAGGTGGGCGCCGTGGTCATCGGCCGCAACGAGGGCGAGCGCCTCAAGCGGTGCCTCGCATCGCTGGCTGCCGCCTCGGCGCACATCGTCTATGTCGATTCCGGTTCATCGGATGGATCGGTCGACCACGCGCGAATGACCGGCGTGGACGTTGTCGAGCTGGACCTGTCCATTCCATTCACCGCCGCACGTGCGCGCAACGAAGGTTTCGCCCGACTGCTGTCCCTGCACCCTGATATCCCCTATGTCCAGTTCGTCGATGGCGATTGCGAAGTGATGCCGGACTGGATG
>JALOSP010000246.1 GCA_025458365.1 Hyphomonadaceae bacterium | reverse complement strand
CTGCAATACTCGCTGGCCTGCTTTTGCGTCACCACCACATCCGGCGTGGTGCAATGTGCCGACAGGTCCACCGGGCTGAAGGAGCGCATCATCCGCATGGCCCGCCACATGTTGGCGGTGTCGCCGCCATCGCTGATCGTGGTGCCATCGGCACGCAGGACCGGCAGGGCCTCCGACGGTTCGCCGACCACGGCCCATTGGGCTTTGGTGTCATGGTCAGGCGTCTTGCCAATCTTGCCTGCGGCTTCGAGCCGGGTGAGGTAGGCATCAATCGCGCGGCGTTTCACCCCGGTGCCAACAGCCACCCCGTGAGCGGTGAAGCTGCGAGCCTTGCGGATGTAGTCCCAGATCAACTGGTAGTTCGCGAGCTGGCGGGCCGTGGGACCTTTCGACAGCCTGCCGGGGGAGATCTTGGGTGGAGCCATCATGCCGCCCCCACGATGTTGAGGCGGCGCGGGGCCGGGGCTTCGCCGGTGAAGAACCCGGCCTTGGTGTCGATGTCGGAGACCGAAAGGCTGGTCCGGCCTTCGGTGCGAGCCCGTTCGGCCAGCCGGTCGAGATTGATACAGACACGACGGATCGACGCGCCCGACTGGGCCAGCACCGCCTTCTTCAAGGCCGCGTCAAGGGTCACGCCCGCGCAGTAGATTTTGGCCAGATGATCGACGTCGGCGGCGGTGCCCGGCTGGGCAGGCACCCAATCCAGCATCCGTCCATGCACCCGCTCCCAAGCCTGCAGCTTCTGCGGCAGGAGTTCCTCGCCGATCAGGATGACCGATGCGCCGCTGCTCTCGTAGATGTCCCGGACGATCTCGATCTGTTTGCGGGCAACAAGGAAGTCGGCCTCATCGATCAGGAGCGGGCGGCCAGACCGGGCGAGCTGCTCGCTGATCTGATCGACCATGTCGGCCACGGTCCCACGCGGGGCAATCCCCATTTCGGCGAGGATGGCGGCTGAGAGTTTCCGGGTCGTCCAGGTGCTTTTCAGCTGGACCACAAGCGCGTCAAACCGGTTGGCCGCATAGACCGCAGCGGTCGTCTTGCCATAGCCGGATGGTCCATAGAAGCAGGCCATACCGGGCAGGCTGGCCGCCCGGTTCTGTGTGCGCTCGATCAGCTGCACCAGAGCAGAGACATTCCGCAATGGCGCGACCGAGTTGAACAAAGGTGTTTCGTCTGTCATTCTGATCCTCGTTGCATCGTCAACAAAGGGCTGGATGGCTGGCGCGCTCTTCACACCCGCCGCCATCCGGCCCGCTCTTTCACCCACCGTCCTGGCCGAACATCGCCTCCCCGAAATCCTCGTGGAGCCGCGCCAGCGCCCGGTATTCCGGTTGCTGCTGGTAGGTGCTCAGCCAGTGTTCCTGATCGCGCGGGACGGGCTGGCCCGCCTCCAGCCGCTGTTTGATTTTCAAGGCGTGTGCGAACCGGGAAAGGTCGCTGTCACGCGGTGGCCGGGAAGTCCCGAGACTTTGGGCACGCGCCTCGCGCGCCCGGGCGAAGTCCGCCACGAGGGCAGCCTGTGCCTGATCCAGCGACGGATCGGGCCTCGCTTCTGGCGTCGCCGTGCGGGGCAGCTTGAAGGCCGGCCGCACGATCTTGCTCTGCGGTGCTGGCCGGGCCTCGCCGCCATCCTGTGCGGCTGCATCCAGCAACGCAGACAGCTCGGTCACCTTCATCCGGTTGGCGGCTTTCAGCGCCTCGCGCTCGGCCCGCACAAAGGCGGCGCGCGCCTTGGCCTGGGCCTTGGCACCATCCAGATCGAAGAAGCCAGTCTTGGCCTTGCACGGCCCGTGCCCGAGGAAAGCCCCGTTCAAGCCATACAGATGCACCCCGGCCCACAGGTCAGCAGGGTCAAACCGGACCACCACGCGCTTGCCCGCCAGGTCGGCCATCCACGGTGCCCAGTATTCATTCCCCTGAAACCGGATGAGGCCGGTCCTGGCATCGGCCTTGATGCCTTCTGCACCCATCAGCCACAGCCGCCGTTGGGCTTCAGTGGCCTTGCGGATCGGGGCTGTCGCGTAACTGGCCTCAAAGGCCTCGATAAAGCTGCGACCTGACGCCACCTCACTGCGGCGTCCTGTCCGGCTGTTGTGCTCTTCGATCCCTTCCCCGATCACCGCACAGAAGCGCTCGAACGGCACCGCAACCGACTGGTAGTTTTCCGGCTTGGCGTCCGGCCTGTTGCCAGTCCAGGCCCCGACGAACCGGGGATCACGCGCAATCGCGTCACACATGTCACGGAACGCCCGCTCAATCGGCTTCGATTGGCCGCTGTAGGGCGTTGCAAAGTGCTCCTCGCAGCCAAGCTGCTTGAGAAGTCCGGGGATGTCGGTGGGCAACGCCCGGAACCGGTGGCGGTGGGTCGCCTGACCCGTCAGGAACTTGTTGGCAAACTCACGACCGTTGTCGAACACCACGTGGTCTGGGATGCCGAAGCTGGCGACCATCTCGCCAAACGAGAGCGCGACATCTTCCTTGTTCGGTGTCAAGGCCAGCCGCCAGGCCAGCACCCGGCCCGAATAGATGTCCTGCCATGCCACCATCTGGGGCCGCACCGGCTTGTCCTGCCCCGGCCACAAGACCCACACATCCCACTTGTGGAAGTCGGCATTGACCGCCTCCATGGCGTGCAGCGTAGTCTTGTCGCGGGTCTGCGATGGCAGCCGTTCTTTCAGCGCTGCCACACCTTTGCGGGCGAGCGTGCGGGTCGACGCAGAGACTTCCGTATCGAGCCTGCGCCGGGCCGTCCGTTCGTTCAGCACCGCCCATCCATGCCTGCTGGCCAGCCTGGCCGAGCGCCGATAGCAGGACGTGAAGCTCGGCTGTTCAAGCCGCAGATAATCGGCCTTCAAGGCGTCCCACCATTCGGGGCTGCACTCGGCTGTGACAATGGCCGCAGCCCGAGCCGCTGTGTCGTAGCGCGGGGCCAGAAGCGGCATCCGGTCATCGATCCGGGCGCCTTCAACCATGCCGAGCCATGTGAAGATCGAGCGCGGGCTCACGCCATGATCGCGCCCGACTTCATAAGCCGCCACCACCTTCGTGGCGCCGCCCCGAACCAGCGCCTCGACCATCTGGATGATCGCCAGGCGCTGCGCCGCTTTGGCCTTGGCCTTGGCGGGTAGAGCATCATACCGCGCCCAAAGCGCGTCCCGGTCAACATTGGCCTTGGCCCCACGCTTTGGCTTCGGGGCGGCTTCGGCTGCGTGCACCAGCAAAGCCTTCCGCGCCCGGCTTGGCAGCAAGGTCCAGTGATACTCCCAGCCACCACCCCGACCGGCCCGCTTGCGGGCAAGGTCAGGCTGGCGCCGCCACCCCTCGCGCGCAATCACCGCGTCAATTCCTTGGCGTGTTGATGGCAAGTCGGGCAGGCAGGCCGAGGCCAGTTCTGCAGGCGTCCACCACTCCTGATCTGGTGTCATGCTTGGGGCTCCGCCATCAGCCGTGCGATTTCAGCGTGCGCCCAATCCAGGAAGCGGCGACGTCCCGTGTTGCCCGCCCGCGCCCACGCTTCCTGCAAGGTCACAAAGTCCCGGTCTGCATCGCTGCCAGCTGGTGTGGTGGCCGCAGAAGGGCTGGCAGCCTTCATGGCAGCTTTCAAACCGTCAGCGCCCGATGACAGCCGGGAGAACACTTCGGCGCGTGTCTCAGCCGTCTCTTTGGAAAGCGCGATGAGGTCGCGGACTGCAGGTGGAGTAGGAAGCGCCTGCAGAGCGGCAAGCTGGTCCGGGGTCAGCGTCTCACCGATG
>JALOSP010000245.1 GCA_025458365.1 Hyphomonadaceae bacterium | reverse complement strand
CAGCGGATCGGCGATTATGTGCTGGCACACGCCTATCTGCGCAAGGATGCGGTGCTCGATGATGTGCTGCCGGTGGAGGTTCCGCTGCCGGCCATCGCAGAAGTACAGATCGCCATCCAGCAGGCGGCCGCCACGGTGACCGGTGAGCGTGGCGACACGCTGAAAGCCCGGCTGCGCACCGGCACGGTGGTGAGCTTTGCCGACCGCAACTGGGAACTCTACTGGAGCCGCGAGCGGCAATTGCTCAACATCAGCCGGGCCATTGGCGTGGACATGGAAAGCTGCATGATCGCCGCCCAGGGCTTCCGACACCGGGTGCCCTACGGTACGCTCTTGTGCGTCTCCGACAAGCCGCTGCACGGCGAAATCAAGCTGCCCGGTGCCGCCAACGTGTTCTACGAACGCGCCATCGGCGAACACCTGAAGATCGGCCTCGAAACCCTGAACCTGCTGCGCGCCGACACGCGCGCCCTGCATTCACGCAAGCTGCGCAGCTTTGACGAGCCTCCGTTCCGGTGAGGGGTGTTGCCGTAATTCTCCCCTCTCCCTGCGCAGTGGGGAGAGGGGTCGGGGGTGAGGGGTGTCGAAGAAAGCGCAAAGCTGGTTGACCGTGGCGAAGCGTCGAGAACCCCTCACCCCAACCCCTCTCCCCATTTGCATGGAGCGAGGGGCTGGCCATGCCAAACCCGCCACATCCACATCGCGGGCGGCACACACACACGGTTCTTGTTCATTCTTTGTTCCAATGGCATGATTGAACCAGCCACAGAATCCCCCACATGGATCATGCATGCTGCCGTCCACTCGCCCCTCTGTCCTTGAACTGTGCGCCGGTGCCGGCGGGCAGGCACTGGGGTTGGAACAAGCGGGGTTCGATCATGCAGCTGCGGTGGAGAATGATCCGCACGCCTGTGCCACGCTGCGGCTGAACCGTCCGGACTGGACTGTCCACGAACATGATCTGTTCGAACCGCTGGATCTATCGGCCTGGCGCGGGGTCGATCTGGTGGCCGGTGGCCTGCCCTGTCCGCCGTTTTCGGTGGCCGGCAAGCAATTGGGGCGCGGGGATGAGCGCAATCTGTTCGATATCGGGGTGAACACTGTCGATGAAGTGCGACCGCGCGCCGTAATGTTCGAGAACGTCAAGGGCATGCTTGAAAAGCGGTTTGCCGATTATCGGGCCTGGATTGATCTGCGCTTGGGCAAGATGGGCTATGTTACCGCGTGGCGCTTGCTGCATGCGTCAGACTTCGGCGTGCCGCAATTGCGCCCGCGCATGGTGCTGATTGCGGTGCGCAAGAGCGAGGCTGACCGGTTCATCTGGCCGGTCCCGTGCAGTACGCCTGCGCCGGGTGTTGGTGCGGTCTTGGGTGATCTGATGGCATCAGGCGGTTGGTCCGGCGCAAAGGCTTGGGCTGCAGCCGCAACGGCGATTGCACCCACGATTGTCGGTGGATCAAAGAAGCATGGCGGGCCGGATCTCGGACCGACACGCGCCCGGCAGGCCTGGTCGCTGCTGGGCGTGAACGGGCTGGGCGTCGCCAATGAAGCCCCGGCGCCGGGTCACGAAGGCAAGCCGAAACTGACCGTGCGCATGGTGGCCCGGTTGCAGGGCTTCCCGGATGACTGGCAGTTCGCAGGTGGCAAGACCGCGCAATACCGGCAGGTCGGCAACGCATTTCCGCCGCCGGTGGCTGCTGCCGTGGGCCGGTCTCTGGCGGTGATGATGGGCGCGGGGACTGGCGGTCTGGGTCAGGCTCGTGGCTGACCAAGTCGGCACTGCACAGGACGATGCAGCGTTGCTGCAGCGGGTCCGTGCGGTCATTTTTGAGCGGGCAGGTGGCGAGGATGCGTTGCGTGACGCCATGCCCCAGATTGTCATGGAGGCGCTGGAGTTCGTGCTTGACCCGGTCCGGACAGCACGAACCCGGCTGGCTGATCTCGACAATGTGGAAAAGACCTTCATCGGCCTGAAGGTCGAGCATTTTTTTCGCGATCTGATCGATCTGCCCAAGGGTTTGCGCGATGTCAGTCTCGATGGGCTGGACGTAGACATCAAGAACACGATTGCCAGCACCTGGATGATCCCGCCGGAGACCTATCGCAATGCCGAGCCCGTGATCCTGATCGCTGCGGCTCATGGCAAGGGCCATTGCAGTCTGGGGCTGCTGGTGGCGCGAGAAGCCTTTTTGTCGGCGCCGAACCGGGACCTGAAACGTGGCATCAACAAGCATGGCCGCGACAGCATCCTATGGCTTGTGAAGGCAGTGCCACTGCCTCTATCGCGCTGGGACGGGATCGACATGGCCGCGTTTCGCTCCTTGCGACTGGTGCAGGGTGGAGCTGTGCGCGCCGCCGCCTTCTTTCGCGCCCACGTTGGCAGGATCATCCACCGGACCGTGGTCGAAGCGCTCCTGCATGACCAGAAAGACCCGATGAAACGCCTGCGCATCAATGGCGGCGCGCGTGACCTGCTGGCGCCAGATGGCATCTTGTTGCTGTCGGGCGTGTATGACCGGCCCCAAGCCGCCAGCTTGGGTTTTGACCTCCCCCCTGACACCTTCGTCGCCATCCCCACCTCCTCCCCAAAGGAATCGCCCTCATGACCCTGCGTTTCATTCCCGTCGATGGCCTTCGCAATTTGCGGGACTTTGGTGGCGTTCCCTCGTCGCATGGCGGGATGATCGTGTCGGGCCATCTCTACCGTGCGGCGAACTTTGCCAGCCTGACCGATCAGGGCAGGGCGCAATTGTCAGCGCTGGGGCTCACCGCGCTGGTCGATCTGCGCCGCAGGAGCGAGCGGGACGAGCAGCCCAATGCGGTGCACGGGCTTGATTTGATCACCATTGCCTCGGACGAGACCGAGGGTGCCCCGGACATGCTGGCGCCGCATCTGGCCTTCATGCGCGATGGGGACCTCACACCAGAGACGGCCCGCGCCCACATGCACGAGAGCTATCAGCGCTTCCTGCACTATCCCCAGCATCACGAGACCTTCCGCGGCGCCTTCGAACATCTGGCCATGGGCGGCGGGCCGGTGGCGATCCATTGCGCGGCTGGCAAGGACCGCACGGGAGTGCTGTGTGCCTTGATCCTGAAAGTGCTGGGCGCTCCGGAGGAGCATATCGTGGCCGACTATCTGCACACCAATGTCCAGCCTGATCTCGACGCTCGCATCGTGGACTATGCGGCCATGGCCGGCGCCCGGTTTTCAACGGTGATCGACCCGGAGGCCTTGCGGCCCATGGTCGGTGTGGAGGCAGGCTATCTCGACACAGCCTTTGACGCGATGTCACATTCCTTCGGTGGCTGGGAGGGCTATCTGGACTCGATCAGGGTGGACCGGGTGATGCGTGAGCGCGTTGTGGCCCGGCTGATTGTGTGAGGGGGCATCATGGCGTTGAAATCGAATCCGGGCCGCTATTTTGAAGACTTCACCGTCGGCGAGACCATTGTCCACGCCACCCCGCGCACGGTCACGCAAGGTGATGCGGCACTCTACACCGGCCTGACAGGCTCGCGTTATGGCCTGTTCTGCGCCGATACGCTTGCGCAGGCAGCGGGCTATGCCGGTGCGCCCATTGACCCTGTGCTGGTGTTTCACATGGTGTTCGGCAAGACTGTGCCGGACATCAGCCTGAATGCCGTGGCCAATCTGGGCTATGCGGAGGGCCGGTTCCTCGCTCCGGTGTTTCCCGGCGACACGCTGGCGGCGACTTCTGAAGTGATTGGCAAGAAGGAAAACTCCAACGGCAAGACCGGTGTGGT
>JALOSP010000244.1 GCA_025458365.1 Hyphomonadaceae bacterium | reverse complement strand
CAACAACCTTGCCAAAAGAAACGTTGCCTAACGCCCCAGCATGCGCACCGATCTCTTTCAGAAGCAATTGAATGTACTTATGATTCATCTTTATAGACTCCCAGAATAGCACCCCTCACAACGGAATATTATCATGCTTCTTCCACGGGTTGCTCACGGCCTTCCCGCGCAGCGTGCGCAGCGCCTTCACCACGCGGCGGCGGGTCGAGTGGGGCATGATCACTTCGTCGATATAGCCGCGTGAGGCAGCCACGAACGGGTTGGCGAAGCGTTCCTGATATTCGGCGGTGCGCGCGGCAATCGCGTCGGGGTCGCCGATGTCGGCCCGGAAGATGATTTCGACGGCCCCCTTTGCCCCCATCACCGCGATTTCGGCGGTGGGCCAGGCGTAGTTCACGTCACCGCGCAGATGTTTGGAGCTCATCACGTCATAGGCCCCGCCATAGGCTTTCCGCGTGATGACGGTGACTTTCGGCACGGTGGCCTCGGCATAGGCGAACAACAGTTTGGCGCCGTGCTTGATCAGTGCGCCCTGTTCCTGGCGGGTGCCGGGCATGAAGCCGGGCACATCGACGAAGGTGATGATCGGGATGCCGAAACAGTCGCAGAAGCGCACAAACCGGGCCGCCTTGCGGCTGGCGTCAATGTCGAGCACGCCAGCGAGCGACATCGGCTGGTTGGCCACGATGCCCACGGGTGCGCCTTCCATCCGGGCAAAGCCGCAGATGATATTCTTGCCGAAATCGCGCCCGATCTCGAAGAAATCGCCTTCATCAACAGTCTTCTCGATCAATTCCTTCATGTCATAGGGCTGGTTCGGATTGGCCGGGATCAGGCTGTCGAGGCTCATCTCGATCCGCTCGGGCTCGTCAAACGTGGGGCGCACCGGCGGCTTTTCGCGGTTGGAGGCTGGCAGGAAATCGACCAGGCGGCGGATCTGCGCCATGGCCTCGAAGTCGTTCTCGAACGCGCCATCGACCACGCCGGACTTCTGGGCATGGATTTTCGCCCCGCCCAGTTCCTCGGCAGTCACGGTCTCGTTGGTGACGGTTTTCACCACGTCCGGCCCGGTCACGAACATGTAGCTCGTGTCTTTCACCATGAAGATGAAGTCGGTGAGGGCGGGGGAATAGACGTCGCCGCCGGCGCACGGGCCCATGATCACGCTGATCTGCGGGATCACGCCGGAGGACAATACATTCTCCATGAAGATATCGGCATAACCGGCCAGCGAATCCACACCTTCCTGGATGCGCGCCCCGCCAGCATCGAACAGGCCGATCACCGGGGCGCCATTGCGGGCCGCAGCCTGCTGGACCTTCACGATCTTGCTGGCATGGGCCTTGGACAGCGAGCCGCCAAACACGGTGAAATCCTTGGAGAAGACATAGACCAGACGGCCATTGATGGTGCCTTGCCCGGTGACGACGCCATCGCCGGGGATTTTCTGGTCTGCCATGCCGAAATCGGCACAGGTATGTTCGACGAACATGTCGTATTCTTCGAAACTGCCTTCATCGAGCAAAAGTTCGAGGCGCTCGCGCGCGGTCAGCTTGCCTTTGGCGTGCTGGGCATCAATCCGGCGCTGGCCGCCACCCATCCGGGCGGCATGACGCTTGTGCTCCAAGGCTTCCAGAATTTCGTTCATCGACAGGCCCCCCGCAACTGCAAACCGACACGGGGTTAGCCGTCCGTCCCGGCGCTGACAAGTTCACGTGGCCGGACAAGACCGCGCAGGTCGGCTTCATGGATCCATGACCGTCGCGGGGCCTGTTGATGTGCGGACGCGAACAGCTTGCGCGGAAAGCATTTTGCGATGGCGAAATCTGATCACTTTTTATGACATGTCATTGTTGTGATTTGAAAATGCAGCCAAGATGGCGTCCGCATGGGGTCGGGTTTGCGCAACACCCATGCCACCCGGAAGTGGAAGTCCCATGTCACAGGTCGCAAACATGTCCATTCAAGGCGGATCGGTCCATCACGGAACCCTGAAATGGTTTGACCCGCTGAAGGGATACGGCTTTGTTGTCGTCGAACCGGGCGGAAGCGAGGATTCTGACGGCGAGTGTTGCGGCAATTGCATTGGCGAAGACGGCAAGCCGCGCGATGCGCTGTTGCACATCACCACCGTGCGCCAGTCCGGAGTGCCGCTGCCTGTCGAAGGTGTGGGCTTGAAAGTGGCGCTCGACGCCAGCCGCCATGGCCTGCAAGTGATCCGGGTGGTCGGGCTTGATATGGTGCCGGTGCACGCGCCGCCTGCGGGATCAACGCCCCAACCGGCAATTGTGAAATGGTTCAACGGCCGCAAGGGCTACGGCTTCCTCGAACGCCCTGATGGCAGTGATATCTTTGTGCATGTTGCCACCTTGCGACGCGGCGGGATCGATGCACCGATGCCGGGCATGCGGGTCAAGGTCGTGTGCGAGCCGCGTGATCGCGGCGATGTTGCCACATGGATCGAGCCCGAGGCCTGACAGGTCGGCACAGCGCCACCCCTGATGCGGGCTTGGGATTGGCCTGCACCCGAGGATCGGGTTAAGATCGGAACTGTCTTGCTGACCTCGTTCCCGGTGACCCGATGCGCTTTCTTTCCCTGATTGCCTGCCTTTTCATGCTGGGCTGTGGCCTGCCCCAGCAGACCAGTGCCCAGCCCGTGGTGCCCAGCCCCTCGGCTGGCATTCCCCAGACCGGCTTGCGGGTCGAGCAGCTTGTGATCCAGACCCCTGACGGTGACCGCCAGTTCGATGTCGAGATCGCCGACACGCCGGAAAGCCGGGAGGTGGGCATGATGTGGCGCACGGCACTGGGGCGTACCCGCGGCATGCTGTTCCTGTTTGAAGACAACATCGAGCGGGCCTTCTGGATGCAGAATACCCTGATCTCGCTCGACCTGATCTACATCAGGGCTGATGGCACGATCGCGCGGATCAACGCCAATGCTGTGCCACGCTCGCAGGCGCTGCTGCCCTCGGGCGAGCCGGTGGTGGCTGTGCTTGAGATCGGCGGCGGCGAGGCCATGCGTCAAGGTTTGGCCGAAGGGCAGAAGGTCGTGCATCCGTTCTTTGGCACTGCGCGCTGATAACGGTGTCAGCCAAGCTTCTGGCCGGCGCTCAGGCTTTGTCCGCGCAACCAGTCGCTCGCTGCGACCGGCGGTTTTCCCGGTGACTGCACCCGTGTCAGCCGGATGGCTCCGTCGCCGCAGGCCGCAGTCAACCGAGCGTCCAGCACGGTGCCCGGTGTCCCGGCCTCTTCTGGCACCAATGTGGCAGCCAGCACTTTCAATGGCGTCCCGTCAGGCAACAGGCACCAGGCACCCGGCGCTGGGGAAAAGGCCCGGATTGCGCAATCCACTGCCGATGCAGGCTTGGTCCAATCGATCCGCGCATCATCGCGCTGGATTTTCCTGGCATAGGTCACGCCGTCGGCTGCTTGTGCCACGGGCTTTGCCCCACCGCTTGCGATGTCTGGCAGGGTCGCGATCAGCAGGTCTGCGCCCAGCTGGCTCAATCGCCCGGAGACTGTCGCAGTGGTATCGGTCGGCCCGATAGGCGTGGTCGCAGTGGCGTAGACCGGGCCAGTATCGAGGCCGGCCTCCATCGCCATCACCTGAATGCCTGTCTGGGCATCTCCAGCCTCGATCGCCCGCTGGATCGGTGCCGCGCCGCGCCAGCGCGGCAACAAGGATCCATGCAAATTGAGGCAGCCCAGCGGAGGAATGTCCAGCACCGCCTGAGGCAGGAGCAGGCCGTAAGCCACCACGATGATCGCTTCGGGGGCGAGGGCAGCAATC
>JALOSP010000243.1 GCA_025458365.1 Hyphomonadaceae bacterium | reverse complement strand
CAAAGACCCATGAGGCCGGGCACAAGTGGATCGTGGTGGATGCCGAAGGTGTGGTGGTTGGCCGCCTTGCTTCGTTCATCGCCATGCGCCTGCGCGGCAAGCATCGCCCCGATTTCACCCCGCACGCTGACGTGGGTGACCATGTGGTCGTGATCAATGCCGACAAGGTCAAGATGACCGGCAACAAGCTGACCGACAAGGTCTATTACCGTCACACCGGCCACCCCGGTGGCATCAAGGAAACCACGCCTGCCAAGATCCTGGCCAGCCGTTTCCCGGAGCGCGTGCTGGAAAAGGCCGTGCTGCGCATGCTGCCGAAGGAAAGCCCGCTGGCCCGTTCGCAGTTCAAGAAGCTGCGGGTCTATGCCGGTGGCGAACACAAGCACGAAGCCCAGTCGCCGGAAGTCATCGACTTCAAGGGCCGCAACACCAAGAACGGAAGGGCCGATTCATGACCGACGCCGTCAAGAGCCTTGAAGACCTCGATCAAGTGACCAGCACCGGCACCGGTGCCGAGCAAGTCGTCGAAGTCATCGTCCGCGAGCCGGAAATCGACGCGCTGGGCCGCTCCTACTCCACCGGCAAGCGCAAGAACGCGATCGCCCGTGTGTGGGTGAAACGCGGCACTGGCAAGATCATCGTCAATGGCAAGGATCATACCGAATATTTCGCACGCCCCGTGCTGCGCATGGTGATCAACCAGCCCACCCAGGTGACCAACCGGGTCGGCGAGTTTGACGTGATGTGCACCGTCAAGGGTGGCGGTCTGTCCGGTCAGGCCGGTGCAGTCCGTCACGGCATCGCCACAGCCCTGACCCGGTTCGAGCCGGGCCTGCGTCCGGTGTTGAAGCCCTATGGCTTCCTGACCCGCGACAGCCGCGTGGTGGAACGCAAGAAGTATGGCCGCGCGAAAGCCCGCCGCAGCTTCCAGTTCTCAAAGCGCTGATCCCGGACCGGGCAAGCATGCTTTTTCAAAAGGCGGCTCCGACGGGGCCGCCTTTTTTCTTGAACCATCTCGTGGCAAGGGGTGTAGCGTGACCTCTCCGATCAACCCCCTGACCGCTGCCGTGATCGGCGCTTCCGGCTATACCGGCGCTGAAACCATCCGCCTTCTCGCCCGCCACCCGCATGTGACCCTGGGGCCGGTCACCGCCAATGCACAGGCCGGACGCACCCTGGGCAGCCTGTTTCCCCATTTGCATGGTGTTGGCGGGCGCACGCTGGTCAAGGCCGAAGATGTCAGCTGGGACGGTGTGGACGTTGCCTTTGGCTGCCTGCCGCATGGAACCAGCGAACAATTGCTGGGCCACCTGCCTGCCCATGTCACCGTGATCGACCTGTCTGCCGACTACCGGTTCCGCAATCCGGCGACCTATGCGGCAACCTATGGCCGGGAACACAGCCAGCCGGAGAAGACCGTGAGCGCGGTCTATGGCCTGACCGAATTCGCCCGCGCGAGGCTGTGCGCCAAGCCGCCGGTTATCGCCTGCCCCGGCTGCTATCCAACGGCCACATTGCTCGCATTGCTGCCTGGCGTCAGCGGCGGCATGATCTCGACCGACGATATCATCATTGATGCGAAGTCGGGCGTGTCCGGTGCGGGCCGGTCCTTGAAAGAGGCCAATCTGTTCTGCGAGACCGCAGAAGGTGTTCATGCCTATGGCGTTGGCGCCCACCGGCATGCCCCTGAAATCGATCAGGAAATCGGCATCGCTGCAGGCGGGGCCGATGTCACGGTCAATTTCACGCCGCACCTGATCCCGATGGCACGTGGCGAGATCGTGACCTGCCACGTGAAGCTGGCAGGCGGTGCCAGCGCAGATGACCTGCGGGCGGCCATGGCGGCGCGCTATGCCGCAGAGCCGTTCGTGAAAGTGGTAGAAGCAGGTGTCTCGCCGGATACACGCTGGGTGCGTGGCACCAATCTGGCGATCATCGCAGTCTTCCCTGACCGGATCCCGGGACGGGCAATTCTGGTTGCGGTGATCGACAATCTGGTTAAAGGTTCAGGCGGTCAGGCGATCCAGAACATGAATGTCGCCTTCGATCTGCCCGAACAGGCCGGATTGACCTTGGAGCCACTGTTTCCCTAATGGCATGAGAACAATGCCGCCGGATGTCAGACAGGGCGCGAAACCGGAACGCATCCGGGGTGGGTAAGGAAACAGACGCTTTGACCAAGCGACCGCTTTTCACATTCGGGCCACAGCCGCCCCACGACGAGGACTTCGATCCACTGCTGGGCCGAAGTGTCAGCGATGATGCGCTGGCAGCGGCAACCGACGAGGACAATCAACCAGTCGAATCAGCGGCTTCTGCGGTGTCTGAGCGGATGGATCCTTATAGCGACTGGTTCAACATCCAGTTGCCCGGGCCAAGTGCACCAGACGGCCCGACTGCGGCTTCTGAAGCAGACAGTGCCACGCCTGTCTGGACACCGTTCAAGGTCAAGCAGGCATCCAGCCCGGAACGGCTTGACGGGTCGCCTCCGGATGCCTCGCCTCCGCCCGAGCCCTCAGGCATCGACACGCCAGACGACGGTCCGGCGCAATCGATGCCTCCTGCTGCAGATGAACCTGCCGACGCCTTCAACACCAGTCATGAGGCTGCCGGGGCGGCCGAGACCACCAGACAGAATTTGACAGAACCAGCACCGTCTGTCCGGCTGCCATGGGACGATGAGCCGATCCTGGGAAGCAAGCCTGTCCCGACGGCTCCCCCAACACAGCCGACTGGCCTGTTTGGCTGGCGTGCCGTGCCAGTCGAAGATTGGGATACGCCTGCAACGCCCAAGCCTCCCGTTGATCCGTGGGAGCGGATTACCGCACCGGTCCGGGGCGATATTGCAGCAGCCAGTCCAGAGACAGACCAGACCACTGCCTCCGACCCATCGTCTGAACCGCATCCATTGGATGGAGCAGAAACGACAGAGACAGCGTCAGCGGCCTCTATGGTCAATAGTGGCCAACCGAAGGAAGCTACCCCGGAAACGGTCGATGCCGGGGACTCAATCCTTGATCTATCCCACATCGCCAGGCCGGATAGGGTGCAGCCGGAGATGCCCGAAGAGGCGGCAACCGAGCAAGACGTGCCAGAGCTGGACGTGCCAGAGCCTGCGCAAGAGCTGGAGGCGCCATTCCTCAACAGTCCGCCGGTAAGCGAAAGCGATCGTGAAGAGGTGAGCGTTTCTGCAGAGGCGCCTGGGCCAGAAGACCCGCCTATGGTGCTGGACGAAAGCCGGTTGGCTCCGGTGCTGGATGCACCCGATTCAGCCCCGATTGCGGCCGCGAGCAGAACAAAACCCGAGGAGGCCGCCCTTCTAGAACCTGACCCGACCGGATACGAGCAGACCGAACCAGAGCAGACCAGATATGATCAGATCGAACGCGCTCAAGACGAGCGTGTGCAGGCGGCATTTGCCAGGCTTCGTGCTGCGGCTGCTGGTGTAACCCAGCCATTTGGACAGGAGCGACAGCCGGTTGAAAGCCCGGCCCTTGCAAGCCAGCCATCAGCACTGACCGAGACTGGCAATGAAGGTGCTGCACTGGCCGATCCGCCGATTGAGCCGGCATATGATCACCCGGACGCGCCGGTTGAGCCTCAGTTTGATGGGCCAGCAGCAGACACGGGTGATCCGGACCTGGCCGAAGCTGAAGCCGAAGCCGAAGCTGGGGCAGAGACCAGGACCGAGGACATGCCAGAGGGCGTGCCAGTTGGGTCTGACGAGCCTGTCACTGGCGCCGAAACCGGCCTGGCGCCGGTCGCAGAGGAAGAGCCCGCCTCCAGCATTGAAAGTGGTAGC
>JALOSP010000242.1 GCA_025458365.1 Hyphomonadaceae bacterium | reverse complement strand
GTAGGTCGCGCCGAGTGGCGAATTGACTGTGATCATGGCGAGCACCGCCATCAATACAAGGATGGCGCCGGGCAGAGCCTCGGCGGGCAGGAAGCCCAGAACTCTCCGGTCGGATGCGGCAGCGGCCATGACATATACTCGCAATTCAGCTCAGGCGATGGAGATCAGATAGGCTGTATAGGCCACATAGGCGCCAAGGAAGGCGAAACCCTCCCAGCGCTGCAGTTTGAACCCGGACCGGGCAAAGAACACCAGAAGCGCGGTGGCAGCCAGCATCACCCAGATATCCAGCTGTGCAATCTGGTCCGGGATGTCGATCGGCTGGATGATCGACGTGGCACCGAGGATGAACAAGATGTTGTAGATATTCGAGCCGATGATGTTGCCATAGGCCACATCGGAATGCTTGCGGATGGCCGCCATCACCGAAGTGATCAGCTCGGGCATCGAGGTGCCCACCGCCACGATTGTCAGCCCGATAATCGTGTCGGAAATGCCAAACCCCTTTGCCAGCCCGATGGCGCCATCCACCAGGAAACGGGCGCCAAAGATGGTGATCGCAATCCCGGCCACGGCCATGCCAATCGACAGCACCAGCGCGTTCGGTCCTCTCGGCGCATCCTCCGCCCTATGCTCGGCCACAAGTGCGGCTTCATCCGGCGCGGTTTTTTCCTGACGGTAGACATAGAAGATGTAGGCCGCGAGCGCGACGATGAAGATGATCCCTATCACCAGCCCGATCCTGCCATACAGGACCACGGCAAGACACGCGAGGGCTGCCACAACCAGCATGATGGCATCACGCTTGAATCCCTTGGGATCAACCGCCATCGGGTAGATGATCGCCGACACACCGAGGATCAGCAGGATATTGGCGATATTGGAGCCGACCACATTGCCGACGGCGATGCCGGGCGACCCTTCCAGAGCCGCCGTCAGGCTGGTGACCAGCTCTGGCGTCGATGTGCCAAAGCCCACCAACGTCAGGCCGATCAGCAGAGGAGAAACCCCCAACGCCTTGGCAGACGACACGGCACCCCGCACCAGAAGCTCGCCGCCAGCGACCAGCAAGACGAGCCCCAGCAGGATCGGTCCAACGAATTCCATCATCACCCCCAAATCACACAATCTCCATCCCGCGCACAATGTGCGCGCGATCAGCACACGCCGCAGGTGGGGGTGGTAGGGATCACATACAACTGGAGAATCCGTGATCAACCGGCAGGGGGCCAACTGGACCACGCGCGTCGCCGCGTGACTTTTGGGATCGCACGTGACGCCTTGTGCTGTCGGCTGGGGGCTGCCGCGCTGCAGCAGGCCAAAGGACCGCGGACCGCCCGGTCAGCGCAGACGCGGCGGTTTGCGCTTCAACGGGACGCAAAAGGCGCAGGCCCCGACCGGGACCTGCGCCTTTGCCCCCTGACCTGCCCAGCCGCGCGCGCAGGCGCCTGCCGGGTGGTCAATTCCATATCGGATCAGTCGAACAGCGCGTCCAGCGCATCCTGATCCATCGGACCATCATTGGCAGGCGCGGCGTCGCCGCCAAAAAGGGCGTCGATATCGTCCTGGGCAACCTCGGGGCCGTTCAGGGCAGGCCCGTTCAGCAACAGGTCCTTCTGGCGCTTTTCTTCTGCGGTTTCCTCGACCTCGGCGTCCTCCACGCCCATCACCTCGGCAAAGCGCGCGATTCGCTCCTCGATGTGCGACAGCGTGGTGACCACTTTCTTCACCCGCTGGCCTGTGATGTCCTGGAACGAGCAGGCTTGGAAAATCTCCATCATCTTGTCCGACACCAGTGCCTGATAGGCATCGATGTCGGCGGGATCGGCCGCCATCACCTGCTCGGCAGCCTCCATGATCGTATGCGTCGCCTCGGCGGTGCCTGCCACGATGGCTTCCAGTTCGGCACCGGCGGTGGGGATCCGGTCGGTCTGGATGTCATTGGGGCGCAGCGCACTGATTTCCTGGCGTGTGCGGGCAATATAGGCACTGATGTAGCGCAGTTCGCTATAGAGCGTGCGGTCCAGCGCACCGAAGAACTCCTGCATCGCATCGCTCATCTGCGAGGCCAGATGCAGCACTTCGCCCAGACGCGGGTCTTTCAGATTGGCGCCCTGCAAGGCGCTCAGCGCTTCGCGAATGCGCGTGGCAACTTGTGGATCCGGCATCGTGCCCCCCAAAAATAGTCAGACAGGTTTCAGGGTTCAGAAGTCGCCGAGCACCGAGGCGATCTTGGCCTTCAGTGTCTGGGCGTTGAATGGCTTGACGATGTAGTTGTTCACACCGGCTTTCTTGGCGGCAATCACGTTTTCCGTCTTGGACTCGGCGGTCACCATGATGAAGGGAGTGCCCTTCAGCTGCTCGTCCGAACGGACCTCGCGCAGCAATTCATAGCCGGTCATCGGCTCCATGTTCCAGTCGGAGATCACCAGACCAAACTTCTGCAGCTTCATCTTGGCGAGCGCTTCCTTGCCGTCAGACGCTTCTTCCACATTGTTGAAACCAAGCTGCTTCAAGAGATTGCGGATAATGCGGATCATCGTCTGATAGTCATCGACGACCAGAACCGGTGCATCAAGATTAACGGCCATTGTGCTTCTCCATGACGGCGGCTTGCTGCCGCTCTCCCCACATTGAAGCTTCCCATTACACACAAGCCCGCTAAAGAACCGTGAACGTTAAGGTTATTGGCCCAAGCTGGCATTTCCGGGGAGACACATATGCCCAATTCGGCAGGCGGCGCCTGGCTAGACGAACTTGCAGTCGGCGCCAGCGCGCGTTCGGCGCGGATCGTCACCGAGGCAGATATCCTGGCTTTCGCAGCCGCGTCGGGCGACATGAACCCGGTGCATTTTGACGAAGACTATGCCGCCACCACCCGGTTCGGAACCCGTATCGCCCACGGCATGCTGACCGCCGCCCACATCTCCGCGCTGATCGGCATGCGCCTGCCCGGACCCGGCAGCGTCTATGTCAGCCAGTCCTTGAACTTCCGCCGTCCGGTGAAGATCGGCGACAGCGTGACCACCACGGTCGAAATCACAGCCATTGACCCTGACAAGGGCTTCGTTACCCTGTCCACATCATGCTGTGTGGCAGGCAAAGCGGTGGTCAACGGCGAGGCGGTCGTGCTGGTTGCCCGACAGATTCCGGCCTGATCGGGCCTCACGATGCTGGCAATCCACACTTCTCTGGCAGGCCTGCCCCCAGATGCGCGCGGGTGCGCTGTGGCCATCGGCGCTTTCGACGGCTTGCACCTCGGCCATCAGGCGTTGTTGCGGCACGCCGCGACAGCTGCGGCCTGCCCGGTCATGATCCTGACATTCGAGCCACCGCCCAAATTGTACTTCAACCCGGGCGGCAGCCCTGGCAGGCTGACCACCTCGCACACTCGGGCGCTGGCGGCAGAACCACTGGGGGTCAGCCACATTCTTGAACTGCCGTTCAATGCTGCGATGGCGGCCATGGATGCGACAGACTTTGCAGCGCTGCTTTGTGGTCCGGCGCTCGGCGCACGTCATCTGGTTGTGGGGCATGATTTCGCCTTCGGGCGCGGCCGGGCTGGCGACGTGGCACTGCTGCGATCGGTGGCGGGGGCTGCCGGGATCGACGTCAGCGTGGTCGCGCCGGTGCAGGACGCAACAGGCACCCGGGTCTCCTCAACGCGGATCCGCGTGGCGCTCGAGGCGGGCGATGTAGCGCAGGCCAACGCCCTGCTTGGCCGCCCATGGCTGATCGAGGCGACTGTGATCGATGGGGAGAAGCGCGGACGGCTGCTGGGCTGGCCGACTGCCAATCTTTT
>JALOSP010000241.1 GCA_025458365.1 Hyphomonadaceae bacterium | reverse complement strand
GGCGATGGCGGGCATGATGGTGGCGGGGCTGGCTGTGCTGGCGGTCAACCGGGCTGACCGGTTCGTGCTGGCGGCACTTGGCGCAAGCCTGATCTGCTTTGTGGTGACGATTGCCCGGCCCGATACCCTGCCTGCGGCAGCTTATGTCGATCAGGTCCTGAAATCGTCCTTCGAGGTCCACACGCTGGCGGGCGCTGCGGTCATGGCGGGGGTTGGCCTGCTGATTGTCCCTGCCGTGCTGGGCTGGCACGTCGATCCTGTGCACCGCGACACCTATTCCACGTTCGGCGCCGTGTGGTTTGCCGCGATCCTGGCCGCCGGGCTTGGAAACTATCCGACGCCCATCGTTGGCTACGGCGCCAGCGCCATCATCGGCTATGTGCTGAGCTTGCTGACCCTGCCGAAGCTGGCGGCTCCTGCCCGTGCGCCGTTACAGCCAGATGGTGCGGCCCAAAACGCCCCATTCAAGGGCCACCTTCTGGCGGGGGGTGCCTGATGGACAAACCCTCAGCTGCGCGGCAGGGCGTTCTGAAAGCCATGCTGAGCCCGCCCAACCGACACTGGCTGCTGGCCCTCCTCCTGGTTGTCGCGGCAAACTTTGCCTGGACCGAGATCACCCGCACGCGCGGCGCCCAGAAGGTCTCGTTTATTCCCGCCGCACAGACCTGCGGCGAAGCCGGGCCGCTGCGCTATTGCGTCAATCGCGACCGGCGCGGCACCAATGGCGATATCCTCTATCATCTGCACGCCCGCAATCTGGACGAGACGATCTGGAACGACAACACCTACATGACGGCGCTGGTCCAGGGCGAGTGGCAACGCTCTGAGGCCCTGCCGCCCACGGTGATCACCGTCTCTTACGGGCCGACATGGATGCTGGCACCCAAAGGGGAAAAGCCTGACAGTGGTCTGCTCGATGACTTCATGGCCCGCCTGCCCACCATCGAGGCCGAGGTTGGCACCCCGAGACGGCGGCTGTTGCTGGGTGAATCCATGGGCGGTCTGAATGTATTGATCGCCGCGCTGTCCTACCCGACCCAATTTGCCAAAGTCGCTGCCCTCTGCCCCGGCATCTATGTGGACTCCCCCTTTGCACCACCGACCACTTTCCCGGCGGCGATGCAGCGCACCGGGGCAAACCCGAAGATTGCGCTAGGCGTGTGGGTGTTTGCCCGGACCTGGCTGGCAAGCGAGGCAGAATGGCGCCGCGTCTCGCCGCTACGCCTGATCGAGCAGGCCGGACCGGACAGCCCGGCGCTCTATCTTTCCAACGGCCTCTATGATCATTTCGGCAATTTCGAAGGCACCCAGCAGCTTGCCAATGTCGCCCGACAGCGCGGGGTCAAGGTGGAGTGGCACCCTCTCTATGGCGGACATTGCGCCGCCCATGCGCCCTCTCTGGCCGCGTTTCTGCTGTCAGGCCCCGCGCCTGCAGCACTGGAGAATTGATTGTGTCACGCTTCTGGCTCGCCTGTTCCTGCATTATTGCCGCCGCGCTTGCCGGGACAGTCCATGCCCAGTCCACCGGGCGGGTGAGTTCCGCCCCACGGACCGAGGTTCCCAAGGTCGAGAAGGAGGGCGTCTGGCAGCCGGGGCCAGATGGAACCCAAGTGCCGCTGTGGCCTGCCCAAGTGCCGCTGGCACTGCCGGACACTGGCGATCAGCCCGAGGCCACCGGCAATGGCTCGCCCACGATTGGCGGCAGGCGCTGGCATTGGGCGAGCTACGTGACGCGGCCGACCATGACGATCTATCCGGCGAAGGGAACCAACACCGGGACCGCGCTGCTGGTCCTGCCCGGTGGCGGTTTTCGCGCAGTGGCAACCGACCTTGAAGGCACCGAAATCTGCGACTGGGTGGTGGAAAACGGCATCACCTGCATCATGCTGAAGTATCGCAGCCCACAGGTCTGGCCACGCCAGAACGGGCAGACCCGGCGGCCAGTTGTGCTGCTGGGACTGGAGGACGCACAGCGGGCCATGAGCCTCTTGCGCCACCGGGCATCCGAATACGGGATCGATCCGCAGCGCATCGGCGTGATCGGCTTTTCCGCAGGCGCCTATCTGGCCGCCAACATCAGCAACACGACCGAACGCACCTACCCGCTGACCGATGACGCTGACCGGCAGCCCACCCGACCAAACTTCGCGATTGTCGCCTACACCGGCCGCATCTGGGACTCCGCCCAGAGGCGGAACACGCTGGAACTGGCCCCCTGGGTGCAAGTCAGCCGCGAGGCCCCGCCGACCTTGATCATTCATGCCATGGACGACCCGATCAACGATGTCCGCCACCCGATGGCCTATGCGCTGGCCTTGAACGACGCCGGAGTGCGGGTTGATCTGCGGTTCTTCGCCACCGGAAGCCACGCCTTCGGTCTGCGCCCGACGAACGATCCGGTCACGACCCAATGGCCGCGCCAGACAGAGCAATGGCTTCGGGATATCGGGATGCTGTGAGGGCCGGGCTCGCTGGGGCTTGAGGGGGTGGATTCCCGCTTCAATCTTGCCGGGGTCCAATCACACACCGTTCGTAGTGGCCGCAGACCGTGAAGCCGAGCGTCTCATAAATCCGAAAACCCATGGCGCTGGACTGGAGCGTGACGCTCGTCGCACCTTGCTCAAACAAAATGTCGACAACGGCCCGCGTAACGTCCGCGCCCACCCCTTTGCCCCGGTGCTGCGGCGGTGTGCCGACGAAATAGACACCGCCTGTGGTGCCGCTCATATATCCGCAAGCCGCCCCAAGGGGCTCATCCCCGTCATAGGCCGTGACCCAAATTGATCCAGGCGCTGAAAAGAAATCCTGATCGCGCAACAGCCATCCAAGGCCCGGCGTCTCATACCCCGCTTCGACAGCCTGGCCGAATTGCTCATAGGCTTCTGAGGTCATGGCAGGCTTCACAGCGAACCGGGACGTGCCACCCGGAACCGGAAACCTGATCGACATGGCTGGCGTTGTGTTCGGTTCCAGAACGCCACCAATGGCCAAGGCGGCGGAACGAATTTCGAGATCATCCGCCGGGACCCAGACAAAGAAATCCCGCTTCAGCGCGCCGAAGAAATGCTGCGCGTCAGCCAGAAACTCCGCTGGATCGGACTGCGGCTCCGTGCGAACCGCAGCTGCAAAGTATGAGTTATGGACGCGGTAGCTACTGGCAACCACCCGCCCGCCGCGAACATCTCGCCAATGGCCTTTTCGTCCAGCCGTCGCCGTCACGAAACTGGCGAGATTTCTGGTCCAGCCTGCAAGTCGTCCACAATAGCTCCAGAACTCCGTTTCTCTTGAGGTGGCCGCTCATCCGGCGATGGTCATGCGACCGGCTTTCGAACAGAGCCACACAGGCACGCCAGCAGCCTTATGCCAGGACAAGTCGCGATCCACTCCAATGATCGATCACCCAACGTGCACTTTGTCCTGTGCGGCGGCGCCGGGCCAGCTGCAATCGCTTGAGCGGTCCGACGGAAGTAGCTCCGGGGTTGCGGCGAAAAGGGATTTCAATCGAATGGCAAAGGCGCGCGATCGGGTTCCACCCAGCTTCGTCGAGCCACCACGCTGAAGAGCGTTCCCCGCTCCCAATGCTCGAGCAACCAGTCTGATTGACCAAGCCGGGAAGCCATAAGATCGGCAAGCACGCGAAAAAGCGGCACATGATGCTCAGGTCCTTTCAGGCAATCTGCCGCAGCCCGCATGGATGCGAGCGTGATTGTGTGGTGATAACCATCATGATCGGTATTCGGCGTGCTGGTAGCCTCGTTGTATCGCGTGATGATCACCCTGATCTCGTCGGGCGCTGTGAGCTCGGGAC
>JALOSP010000240.1 GCA_025458365.1 Hyphomonadaceae bacterium | reverse complement strand
CGCCTGCCCTCAAGGTGGAACCACAACAGGACCGCTGATGCACAACCCCAGTTTCTATGGAAACGAAGCAAGCACGCACAGCAATCAGACCGGGAAGCGTTTTCATGGACACCGTGCACGACAATCTGACGGCCTATCCCGTGCTTCTTGGCCGGGAGAGCGACGACATCCGTGAAGAGTGCGGCGTATTCGGCGTCTATGGCATCGAGGATGCTGCCGTCCTCACCGCGCTCGGCCTGCATGCCTTGCAGCACCGTGGCCAGGAGGGCTGCGGGATCGCCACCACAGATGCAGGCCGGTTCCATACCGAACGCCATCTTGGGCTGGTGGGTGACCATTTCACCCAGAAGGATTTGCTGTCGCGCCTGCCCGGAAACGCCGCCATCGGCCATGTGCGCTATGCAACACAAGGCGGCACCATCCTGCGCAATGTCCAGCCGCTGTTTGCCGACCTGAACGCGGGTGGCTTTGCCGTTGCCCACAATGGCAACATCACCAACGCCCGGCTGCTGCGCGAAGGGCTGGTGGAAAGCGGTTCGATCTTCCAGTCCACGTCGGACACCGAAGTCATCCTGCAACTGATCGCCCGCTCCAAGGCCGCTCATGTGGTGGACCGGCTGGTCGATGCGCTGCACCAGATCGAAGGCGCCTATGCGCTGGTCTGTCTCACCGAAGGCAAGCTGATCGGCGCGCGTGACCCGTATGGCATCCGCCCGCTGGTGCTGGGCGATCTCGATGGCAAGCCGGTGCTGGCGTCGGAAACCTGTGCGCTCGACATGGTGGGGGCAACCTTCGTGCGCGAGATCGAAAACGGCGAGGTCGTCGTGTGTACCGATGGTGGCGTTCAATCGGTGCGCCCGTTCGGACGCCGCCCGGCCAAGCCCTGCCTGTTCGAATTCGTGTATTTCTCGCGGCCCGACAGCATCGTGCAGGGCAAGAGCGTCTATGACGTGCGCAAGCGCATGGGCCTGCGGCTGGCCCAGGAAACCAAGCCGCTGGCCGATGTGGTTGTGCCGGTGCCGGATTCCGGGGTGGCCGCCGCACTGGGCTTCTCGGAAGCCTCCGGCATCCCTTACGAACTGGGCATCATCCGCAACCATTATGTGGGCCGGACCTTCATCGAGCCAACCCAGCAGATCCGGACCTTGGGTGTGCGCCGCAAGCATTCGGCCAATCGCGGCGTGCTGGAGGGCAAGCGCGTCGTGCTCGTCGATGACAGCATCGTGCGCGGCACCACGTCTGCCAAGATCGTCCAGATGGTGCGCGATGCGGGCGCTACTGAAGTCCACTTCCGCTCGGCCTCGCCACCGATCGCCTGGCCGGACTTCTATGGCATCGACATGCCGGGCCGCGATCAATTGATGGCCGCCCGGATGAGCCTTGAGGAAATGGCCGCTGAATTGAAAGTGGATTCTCTGGGTTTCCTGTCAGTGCCCGGCCTCTATTGGGCGCTGGGTGCAGGCGAACGCAATGACGATGCGCCGCAATACACGGACCATTATTTCACCGGCCAGTATCCGACCCGGCTGGTGGACCATGACCGGTCCGCCTCGCAGAAGGACCATCAATTGTCCCTGTTGGTGGAAGCATGAGCGAGACACAAGCCAACAAGCCCGTCACGCTGGTCACAGGCGCCTCGCGCGGGATCGGGCGGGCATCAGCCGTCGCGTGCGCCAGGGCGGGCCATCATGTGGTCGCCGTGGCGCGCTCCCAGAAGGCGCTGGAAGACCTGGACGATGCGATCATCGCCCAGGGCGGCACGGCCACCATCGTGCCGCTTGACCTGTCCGACCTGGACGCCATCGACCGGCTCGGTGGCGTGTTGTTCGAGCGTTATGGCCGCTTGAA
Source organism: Hyphomonadaceae bacterium (assembly GCA_025458365.1). Classification (GTDB taxonomy): domain Bacteria; phylum Pseudomonadota; class Alphaproteobacteria; order Caulobacterales; family Aquidulcibacteraceae; genus JALOSP01. The sequence goes on along the minus strand of JALOSP010000240.1, from coordinate 1,962 downwards.
CGGTCTGGTCCATGCCGCGGCCAAGTTGGGCGATCTGACCCCGGCCTTCCACATCAGCCCGGCTGACGGTGCCCGGATGATCGAGTTGAACCTGACCGCCACCTGGCGGCTGATCCGCTCCATGGAGCCCTTGCTGCGGGTGCCAGGCGATGCCCGAACCGTGTTCTTCACCTCAGGCGTCGTGGCCCGCCCACGCGCCAACTGGTCGCTCTATGCGGCCACCAAGGCCGGTGTGGAGGCGCTCGTCGCCTGCTGGCAGCCGGAAGTGGCGTTCAAGGGCGTGGGGGCAGCGGTGCTCAACCCCGGACCAGTCGCCACCGGCATGCGCAAGAAGGCGTTTCCCGGCGAAGATCAGGCCACCCTGCCCAAGCCCGAGGCGCTGTCCAGCATGATCCTGGAACTGCTGGACCCCACGCGCCCTGCCCTGCCCGGCAGCGTGATCAACTTCCGCGACACCGCGCACTTTGCGGCATGGGAAGCAGGGCGGTAGCTCTGCAGTTTCTTCCTTGAAGGGAGGCTCGGGCCTGTCAGCGCCTTACCGCTTCAAAAGTTTCCCCAGGCGTGTGGCCAAAACGCGCCTTGAACAGGCGGTGAAAATGTGAAAGGTCTGAAAAACCAACCTCATAGGCAACATCAATAACCCGTCTTGAAGGCGAAACAAGGCGTTCATAAGCCCGCTCAAGGCGATGCTGGAACAGCAGCTCATTGAAAGAAACACCTGCCCGGCTCAGGATCAGCTGACCCAGCCTTGCCGAGAACCCCAGCCTGGCAGCGACACGCCGCAAAGTCAGGCACGGGTCGCGATAGGAGCGAGCGATCTCCTCCTTGATCGCAACCACTCTGGCGCGATCCACCGCACGGCTATCAGGCTCCCTGGAAACGTCACGTGGATCGAGGAACAGCGTTCCAACCAATTCTGCGATGTGACGCTCAACAACGGGATTGAGCCCCGTCCCGTCGGCACCGGCATTGAATGCCGCCATTGCGTAAGTCCGCAGCAGCTCCAGCATCGGCGAGCCTGCCTCATGCTTGAAACCGACGCTGTCACGGCCGACGTTCGCAGCGATCATTGTCCGGGGCAGGCGCAGCACAAGCAGATCGCAAACAGTGCCAATCGCCTGCATTCTGAACGTGTCGGCATAGTCAACCAGCACGCCATCGCCCGGATTGAGAATGAAACGCTGCTCCTGCACAGTCATTTCGGTCCTGCCATCGAGCTTCAGAAAGAACACCTTGTGATCATCATCATCGCGAATGCAGTCAGCATCGCGGCTGGTGCCGAGACCAAAGGTCTTTGAGTGCGCAATACTGACGCGGTTGCCTGCGACCAGATCAAAGTCGGCGTGGCATTGATCGGCCCAATCAGACGCAGACGCACGACACCCTGTCATGGTGCGGCACACAACATCCTGCCATTGCGGGAGACGGTCAGCGGCTTCGACGTCTGCCAGTGAGAAGTGAACAGTCGATCTGGCAAGCGCTGTGCGCCCCGGTCCACTGGTCTTGCGTTCGTGTCCAAGCGCCATGCCGTGCTCCCCTTCTACAGGGATTCCGGTTGCACGAAGCCAAGTCAAGCATTTGCTTGGAAGCGTCCGCGCGCCCTTCGACAGAGCTCACCATACTGGTTTCCTCAAAGTCACAAGGAGAAGGCCATGCGCCTATGTCTGGTTGCAAGTTTACTGGCGGCGACCGCCCTTGCCACGGTTGCTGGTCTGACCCCGGCAGCAGCCCAAAGAGCGAATTCTGCAACGGATGTGAGACCTGCCCCACCGCCAGCGTTGCGGGCAGCGGCCCCACCGGTCTTGAGGGTGATTGCTCCGGCTCCGGTTCTCAATGTGTCGCTCGCCCCCGGTTTGAACATGTCGGGATGGACCAGGATCACCAGCGGGCCGATCAATGGTTCACCCGCCTTGATCCAATTCCCTGATGGTGGGCCGCTGGCTGTCGTAGGGGTGGGCGGCG
>JALOSP010000239.1 GCA_025458365.1 Hyphomonadaceae bacterium | reverse complement strand
CGGGCCGGAACCCAGGAAGCGGATGTCGTTGGCGATCTTGAAACAGCTCATGGCCACCGTCGTGATGGCGCCATGGCTGAACACCATGGCGTCGTGGGCGGCCAGCGCCTCGAACTTGTTGGGCGCACTGGTGAACTTCAGGCCCGTGATCGCCGCGATCCGGTCAGCCACGGCGGCCGCAAACCCGGCAGGCGAGGCAAGGCCGGTGCCGACCGCCGTGCCACCCTGGGCCAGTTCCATCAGCATCGGCAGGGTCATCTCGATCCGCGTGATCCCATTGGCGATCTGCTGGGCATAGCCGGAGAATTCCTGACCCAGGGTGACCGGCGTGGCGTCCTGGGTATGGGTGCGGCCGATCTTGATGATGTCCTTCCAGGCCTGCGCCTTGTCGTTCAGCGCATTGTGCAGCACCTGCAGGGCGGGCAAGAGCGTGTGGACCACTTCCTGCGCACAGGCGATGTGCATGGCAGTCGGGAAGCAGTCGTTGGACGACTGGCTCATGTTCACATGGTCATTGGGATGGACCGGGGCCTTGCTGCCCATCACGCCGCCCATGATCTCGATGGCCCGGTTGGAGATGACCTCGTTGGCGTTCATGTTCGACTGGGTACCAGAGCCGGTCTGCCAGACGACCAGCGGGAAGTGGTCGGTCAGCTTGCCTTCGATCACTTCCTGGGCTGCCTGCACGATGACAGTGCCAATCGCCGGGTCGAGCTTGCCCAGCGCCATGTTGGCTTCCGCCGCAGCCCGCTTCACCACGCCCAGAGCCCGCACAATCGATGCAGGCTGCTTTTCCCAGCCGATCTTGAAATTGCCGAGCGAACGCTGCGCCTGCGCGCCCCAATAGCGGGTGGCATCAACGTCGATGGGGCCAAAGGTGTCGGTCTCGATGCGTGTGGTCATGGGGTGTGGCTCCAGCGGTACAACGGGCACCCGTTTAGCGCGCCCGGCTGTCGGCGCAACTGAGACATTCTGCAACTTGAGCTGGATGATGCGGCGCCAGACCGGCCTGACAGCCGCCGCCTCACCTGTGTGCGCTGCTATAGCTGGATGATGACGCGGGGTTGCCCCGACTGGAATACTCTGGCGAGTTCTCCAGCCTCAAACACCAGAATGCCGCCGCGGATGGTTTGGCCAGCAATGCCTGTCGGGTCGGCGGACGCCAAGCTCATCACCAAGAGGCCGCTGTCCGCAAGCCAGACCGGTGGCGGTCGCAAGAAGGTGCTTCCACTGATCATCAAAGGCGCGGTCCAGATTTCGAGATAGTCGCGGTTGTTGGTGTTGATCGAAACCGGTGTGACGCCTGCCAGCACGGCATTGCGCACTGCTGATCCACGCCAGATCGTCAAGCCCGACATGCCTTGCGCAACAAATTCGGGCTGCCCGTCGTTGTCGAGGTCTCCGATTTCCGTCAGCTGGCTTGCACCACCCACCCCGTTCAGATTGATTGCACCGGGCGCCATGAAGGCAGTCGATCCGGCAGGTTGGCTGAAAACCGTGTCCAGATCGGCCAGCCACGCACCGCTGCCGGTCGCGGTCAGCAAGGTTCTCTGGCCGTCACCGTCAAAGTCGCGCACCGTGCTCAAGGCCTGCATGCCACCAAGGTCGTTCTGCAACCGGATGGCCTGGCCCGGCTGGGTCAGTGACAGCAGGTCAATCACTGAGCCACGTGGCGCTGCGGCCAGCACGGAACTGCGAACCAGCCACTGGTTTTCACCGCGGGTTTCGGGGTTGAAGCCCGGGAAGCCAACCGACAGTTCCGGTCGTCCGTCGCCATCGAGATCACCTAGACTGCCCAGTCCAAACGGCTGAATGGCCCCACTTTTGCTGACGAGGACATCGCCCCGCAATGTCAGATCAAATGTGCCTGTCCGCTGGTTGTCCGCCGGGCCAGTCGAGGGACGTCCGAAAATCACCCCGGTGTCCTGCACACGACCGGACGCCAGCGACCGCACCAGCAGATCATTGTGACCGTCTCCGTTGAGGTCGCGTACGACCTTGCCAAACGGCCTGAAACCGGGCGGAAACGAGTAGATGATGGCGTTTGCGAGCGAGCCTATTGCCACCGACCCCTGAACGGCATTGCGCTCGTCTGTGGTGCGCACAGGGACCAGGACAACGCGGTCGGCCCCTTCCTCCGACAGCACCAGATCATAGCCGGTCCCCGCAGCCTCGGCAGAGAGATGATTGGTCGATGCGCCCTGAATGGCAGGCGTGCTGCGGGTCAGCGTCACGCCGGGGTTTTCGATCACCGTATGCCCGTCAAACGCGCTGAGCGCGAACCGACCGGTTCGACGATCATTGAGGCCGGTGCTGAAGAATATATAGGAGGCCGCATTGCCTTGATCACTCTGGACGGAGACGCCCAGGTCCGACCGCCCGTCACCGTTCAAGTCAGGCAGGCTTTGAATGGCAGAGCCCAGATTCTGCGCGTTCGCTGCACCGGCAATGAACTTGGGGCTGAGAAGGGCCGCGTCAGGGACATCGGTGACAGTGACGGTAATTGTGCTGATCAATGGCTGGCCCAGCCATGTACCTTCCAGATCAAATATATAGGTGTTGTTGCGGTCGGAATCGGCTGGTGATTCGAAGTCGAGGCTGCCGGTAACGACAAGCGTCAGCGTGACAGTCCTGACGTTTTGCGAGCTTGCCGGTCCAATATCGACTTCCACAGTGAAGGGTAACGCATCAGCACCGGTAAGCCGCAGATTCTGGGGTGTTTCGGTGCTGGTTGTGGTCACGTTGAATGTGGTCAGCTGGCGGCGCTGTGCCGGGCCGGTGCTTGTTTCGGCTACCGATGCGGCGAGCGTTCTGGGCAATGGCACCGTTGCGATATTGCCACCGCCCCCACCGCCGCCACTGCCGCCGCTGCCACTGCCGCTTGCGCCGCCTCCGCCGCCGCCTCCACCACAGGCGGCCAGCAGACCGACAGCAACCCACAGCAGCATCCGACTCATCCACGCGCGGGCCAAATCAGAGGCCTTGAAATCTGAACGCATGCACCACCTTCGCGTGTAAGCCGTTTGATTGCCTGATCATGAATGAGGCGGGTCTGTCGCGTCAAGCAAGCGACTGGTTTGACTTTGCGACCGATATGTCACGCGATCGGCCCCGATTGCCTCAACCATGCACGCGCAGGGTTGACGGGCCGGAATATTTGAAACACCCATTGCGCTTGTGGCGAAAAGGGGGCGCAGATGTGGCAGCACCACGCGCCGACATGGAGTCAATCTGCTGGGGCAGCCGAAGGTAGGTCTTGAAGCCATGTTCGGTATCCTTGTGTTATTCGGATTGGAGAAAAACCGATGAAATCAACGCTAGCGCGCCTTCTGTCCGCGACCTGCCTGTCTGGTGCAGTGTTTGCCGCAACCCCGGTACTGGCCCAGACAGCGCCAGCCGCACCTGCGGCTCCGGCCGCGCAGGAAGATGGCGGCGTCATCATCGTGACCGGATCGAGCATCCGTCGCAGGGTGGAAACCAGCGCCCTGCCGCTGCAGGTTGTCACAGCCGCAGATTTGACCCGCGAGGGCATTTCCAGCCCAGAGCAACTGGTGGCCTACCTGACCTCGAATGTCGCGGGGATCGATAATCTCCAGTCGAACGGCGACGTGACCGAAAACAGGTCCGCACGAGGCGGCTCTTTCGCCAATTTGCGGGGTCAAGGCTCGGCAGGGACGTTGGTGCTTCTGAACGGTCGTCGGGTTGCAGCACACGGATTGAGTGGCGGCGCTGTGGATATGAACCAGTTGCCAGTGACCGCGATGCAGCGGGTCGATGTTTTGAAGGATGGCGCCTCGGCAATCTATGGAACCGACGC
>JALOSP010000238.1 GCA_025458365.1 Hyphomonadaceae bacterium | reverse complement strand
CGGATCTTGTCCACCGGGATCGAGAATTGCACGATCTTCGGCGCAAAGGTGTTCAGCTCGGAGCGCGCACCGGTCAGCGCACGCGACATCTCGCCCAGGATGTGCATCCGGCCGTGGTGGGCACGTTCGAGGGCGATCTTCATGATCTCCTCGGTGATGCCGGCCACCTTGATGTCCATCTGCAGGCTGGTGATGCCCTTTTCGGTGCCAGCCACCTTGAAGTCCATGTCGCCCAGGTGATCCTCGTCGCCCAGGATGTCGGTCAGCACCTCAAAGCTGCCGTCCTTCTGCAGCACCAGCCCCATGGCCACACCGGCCACAGGCGCGGTGATCGGCACGCCGGCATCCATCATGGCCAGCGACGCACCGCAGACCGACGCCATCGAGGACGAGCCGTTCGATTCGGTGATCTCCGACACGATCCGGGTGGTGTAGGGGAAGGTTTCGGCATCGGGCAGAACCGCTTGCAGGGCGCGCCATGCCAGCTTGCCGTGTCCGATTTCCCGACGCCCGGCACCGCCCATGCGACCCACTTCACCGACCGAGTATGGCGGGAAGTTGTAGTGCAGCATGAAGCGCTCCTTGTAGGTGCCTTCCAGACCGTCGATGAACTGCTCGTCATCGGCGGTGCCCAGCGTGGCAACCACCAGCGCCTGGGTTTCACCGCGGGTGAACAGGGCCGAACCATGGGCACGCGGCAGCACACCGACCATGCTTTCGATGGCGCGGACCTTGTCCACGGCACGACCGTCGATGCGGGCACCTTCCTTCACGATGGCGGTGCGCACGATGTCGCTTTCCAGCTCCTTGCAAACGCCCTTGAAGACGATTGGATCCATGCCGTCGAGATTGGCTTCCGAGCGGACGAGGGCGGCTTCGGCCAGCTTCTTGGCGGCTTCCACAGCGTCGTGCCGCTCGCCCTTGTCCACGATCTTGTAGGCGGCGGCGATCTTGTCACCGATCAGGCCGCGCACCTTGGCCAGTTCGTCGCTGGTGTCTTCCGGCTGGAAGTCCCACGGCTCCTTGGCGGCCTGTTCGGCCAGCTGGATGATGGCATCCAGAACCGGCTGCATGTGCTTGTGGGCATAGCTGACGCCGCCCAGCACGATTTCTTCGGACAGTTCGTAGATTTCCGATTCCACCATCATCACGGCGTCGGCAGTGCCGGCCACGACGAGGTCCATGTCGGACACCTTCACCTGTGCGGTGGTGGGGTTCAGCACATATTCGCCATCGATCCAGCCCACGCGGGCAGCCGAGATCGGACCCATGAACGGGATGCCTGACAGCGTGAGCGCGGCAGAGGCGGCCACCATGGCCAGCACGTCTGGATCATTTTCCTGATCGTGCGACAGGGTGGTGATGACGACCTGGGTCTCGTTCTTGAACCCCTTGACGAACAGCGGGCGGATCGGACGGTCGATCAGGCGGGAAACCAGGGTTTCCTTCTCGGTCGGACGGCCTTCGCGCTTGAAATAGCCACCGGGAATGCGTCCGGCTGCATAGAATTTTTCCTGATAGTTCACGGTCAGCGGGAAGAAGTCGATCCCTGGCTTGGCTGAGCGTGCGGCAACGGCGGTGGCCAGCACCTGCGTGTCGCCATAGGTGGCCAGAACAGCGCCGTCAGCCTGACGGGCCATGCGGCCGGTTTCCAGGGTCAGCGTGCGGCCGCCCCATTCGATCGAGACAGTCTTGATATCAAACATCATCGTTCCTTCTGACGGATCATGGGGCCCTCCCCATGCCGTCGCATCAAACCTGAAACGGGCATTCCCGCCTCAGGGGGTCCGGCGTCATTGCCGGTGCAGGTGGTCACCCCATGTGGCCATCCTGCGCGGTTGGGGGTTGGAGTGTCAGGATCAACGGGCGGGACTTAGAGCCCTCTCCCCGCAAAGTGGGGATGAGGCTCGACGTATACGTCGAGGGTGAGGGGCGCCGCCGCTATGGCGTTCCGTGGGTTGGAGCGGCCCCGGCGGGACCACCCCCTCATCCCCGGCCCTTCTCCCCGAGGGGAGAAGGGTGGGTCCAGCTTCATTTCAATCCTCGAGACATCCATCCCCCGGATATGCGAAAAGGGCGGCACCGCGTGCCGCCCCTCGCAAGATCGTGGCGTCGATTAACGACGCAGGCCGTGCCTGGCCAGAATGGCCTGATAGCGGGCCACGTCGCGGGACTTCACATAGTCCAGAAGCGAACGGCGGCGCGCCACCATCATCAGAAGGCCGCGACGGGAGTGATTGTCCTTCTTGTGGGCCTTGAAATGCTCGGTCAGATTCTTGATCCGCTCTGTCAGGATCGCGATCTGGACCTCCGGGCTGCCGCTGTCGTTGGCGACAGTGGCGTGTTCTTTGATGAGCTCTTGCTTGCGCTCTGCAGTTACCGACATCGTGTTGCCTTTCAGCTTGGATCAGACAGTGCCTGATCACCCAATTGAAACACGCGCACCGGATCAAACCGGCCCGCGCGCACGTCCCCGATGGCGACTGCCAGACCCTGATGGGTCGCCAGGGCCGCACGGCTCATGTCCACGCCAGACACCAGACGTGGCCTGCGCTTTGCACGCAGGCTGTCCACGAGGTGAGGCAGGAGAAAGATCCCGCGGCCTTGCCGCAGTCGGAAGGCCTCATCGTCCGTAACGGCCACCGCCGGGATGTCGTCCAGCGCGGTCTCTACGGGTTTGAGGCTTTCAAACGCGCGGGCCTCTAAGCACATCTCTTCAAGCTTTTCCAGTGTAATCGCTGCGTCCGCGTGAAAAGGACCCACCGCCGTGCGCCGCAACGCGCTCACATGACCATCGGCACCGAGGGCTGCAGCCAGATCACGGGCCAGCGCACGCACGTAGAAGCCCTTGCCACTACGACACTCGATGGTGAGATGATCAACGTCCGGCGCTTCGACCACGCGGGCTTCATGCAGCACCACCTTGCGGGCGGCCAACTCCACTGTCTCGCCGTCGCGCGCCAGGTCATAGGCCCGCTCGCCATCGACCTTGATCGCCGAATAGATCGGCGGCACCTGGTCGATCTCGCCGACAAACGCTTTCAGGGCCTCGGTCGCAGCCTCCACAGTCGGGCGCACGTCAGACGTGGCAATCACCCGGCCTTCCCGGTCCTGACTGTCGGTGGACGTGCCCCAGCGAACAGTGAAGCGATAAGATTTGTCGGCCTCCATCAGCCAGGCCACGGTCTTGGTGGCCTCGCCCAGCGCGATCGGCAGGATGCCGGTGGCCAGCGGGTCGAGTGTGCCCGCATGGCCTGCTTTCTGGGCACCAAACACCCGGCGCACCTTGGCCACGGCATCGGTCGAGGTCAGCTCCAGCGCCTTGTCGAGCACGATCCAGCCATCGACCCTGGCGCCCTTCTTGCGGCGGGCCATCAGCTTTCGCCCTCTTCTTCAGCTTGCGCCCGACGCTCGATATCGGCCCGGATCCGGTCTTGTGCCAGAAGCCGGTTCATTTCGAAGGCGTCGTCATAAGACGTGTCAGGGATGAAGCGCACTTCAGGGGTATGCTTGGCCTCCAGACGGCGACCCAGTTCGAAGCGGATGGCTTTCTTCGCCTTGTTCAAGGCCTCGGCCACCTGCTCTGGCGCATGGCTCGACAGGCCGGAGACAAAGGCGGTGGCATGCTTCATGTCCGGGCTGACCCGGACTTCGCCGACCGTGATCATCATGCCGTCCAGCGCCGGTTCGCGCAGATGGCCTGAACGGATCACCTCGACCAGCACGTGACGGATGTTTTCGCCAGCCCGCAACTGGCGCTGCGAACGCGCGCCCTGGGGGCGGTCAAATCTGTTGGACATCGGGCTTCCTTGTGGCGCCAGCCGGGCTCGTCCGGA
>JALOSP010000237.1 GCA_025458365.1 Hyphomonadaceae bacterium | reverse complement strand
GAAGCGTTGCGCGCTGCAGGCAAGCCCGTGATTGCCGTGAACATGGCAGGACGCCCGCTTGCACTCACTGATGTCCTGCCTCTCGTCGACGGATAGCAGGTTGCCTGGCACCCCGGCACACTGGCAGGCCCGGCCCTGATGGATTTGCTGTTCGGCGATGTCTCGCCCAGCGGGCGGCTGCCCGTGACATTTCCACGCTCGGTCGGGCAGATCCCGATCCACTACAATCGGAAGAATACCGGTCGCCCCGCGTCGCCCGAGACCGTCCTGCTGATCGATGACATTCCAGCTGACGCACGGCAGACCTCCTTCGGCATGACTGCTTTCTATCTCGATGACGGACACACACCCCTGTTTCCATTCGGTTTCGGTCTGACGTATGGGGCGGCGACTTATGGCCCTGTCGCATTGAGCGCGGACACGATGGATCGCTCGGACAGACTTGTCGTCAAGGCATCGGTGACCAATCAGGGTCGGTACCCGGCAGTGGAAACCGCCCAGCTCTATATCCGCGACCTTGCCGGGAGCCTGACCCGGCCAATCCGCGAGCTGCGTGGCTTCCGCAAAGTCGCTTTACAACCTGGCGAGACCTGCTCGGTTTCGTTCGAAATCACGGCGAGAGACCTTGCCTTCCATACAGCCAGCGGCAGGATTGAAGCAGAAGACGGTGAGTTCGATGTCTGGATCGCACCTGATGCGCAAAGCGGTTCCCCTGCCCGCTTCCGGCTTGAAGGACGGCATCGCAAGGCCGGGTTCTGACCCGGCCTCTCCTGAACGTCGCTATCCGATGTCGCCGACCGATGGTGCAAGTGGTCGGTATCAGGCAGGTCGGCGGGCAAAGAGGCCGAAAGCGGCAATGATCCCATAGCACAGCATCGGCAAGACCAGCGCCATGGCCAGGCTCGATGTCAGATCAGCAAGCATCCCCGTCAGAAGCGGAATAATCGCGCCACCGACGATAGCGACATTGATGATGCCCGAACCGTCTGCGGCGCGCGCGCCCAGCTTCTCGCAGGCCAGCGAAAAGATCGTCGGAAACATGATCGCATTGGCCAGACCGACAGCGAGCAGCGTGTAGCCGGAGATTGCGCCGGTGGTTTGTGTGGTGACGATCAGCAATGTGATCGCAGCACAGCCTGCAAACGCCAGGACCAGCCCGGGATTGACCACGCGCAAGATGGCAGACCCGATGAAACGCCCGATCATCGCGCCACCCCAGTACAGGCCGATCAACTTGCCAGCAGCCTGCTCTTCAAGGCCCATGACATGGGACTGCATCAGATAGTTCACAATCAGCGAGCCAATCGCGACTTCTGCGCCGACGTAAAGAAAGATGCAGGCCGCGCCGAACCCGAACCGCTTGCGATTCAACAGATCAAGACCGGCCAGACCGGAGCTGGCTTCATGAGCCTCGCCCTTGAGCGTGTTGCGAAACATCCAGACCACACCCGCCACCACGGCTAGTGCCACCGCCAGACCGGAATAGCCTTTGACGATGGCTTGTGTCTCTGCCGTCCGGTAGGCCGCCAGTTCTGCACCCGAGAGTTCTGCGGCGGTGACCGTGGCAAGGCTGCCAAGGATCAGGATGGCTCCAAAAAACGGGAACACGGTTGTTCCCAATGAATTGAAAGCCTGGGCAAAGGTCAGCCTGCTGTGAACGGTCTTTGCCGGGCCCAGCAATGAAATGAGGGGATTGGCCACGACCTGGACGATCACGACCCCACTGGCCAACACAAACAGTGCAAAGAGAAAAATCCCATAGGTCGCAGTCTGGCTGGCTGGGATGAACAGGAGACAGCCCAGCATCATGGTCACAAGTCCGGCCACGGCGCCGCGCATATATCCGATCTTCTTCACCAGGCGTGCACCGGGAATCCCAACCACGGCGTAGGCAGCGAAGAAGCAGAACTGCACCAGCATGGCTTGCGTATAGTTGAGCGTGAACAGCTCCTTCAGTTTCGGGATGATCACATCATTCAGACTGGTGATCCCACCGAAAATGAAGAACAGACCCATGACAAAAAACTGCAACTGAGGCGCGTCGATATGCCCGTCAGGTGCATGCGGGTTCGGATCTGCGAGGGGCTGTGATGCCATGGTTTCCTCCGGTCTTGTCTTGAACGTCTTTTTCTGATGATGGCGCTTGAAGCGACAATAGGCCCGCGTGTGCAAGCGGTCAGCGAATCTCCGGTGGGCATCGTGCCGGGTTTTGCGCAGCGCCAACACGGACGGAGCGGATGGTCGCCACAAATCCACGTCTTGCCTCGATCCTGAACGGGGCGCTCAATGCGGCAAGATTGGCGCCTGCGCTCTTGAAACATGCCAGCTGGATCGACGTTTCAATGGCCACCGCAGCGGACCGGCCTGCGAAGGCCCGACTCAGATCCAGGGTACCTTGACCCAGCGACACAAGCACCGGACCGCGCGGCAGCGCATCAATCCGCCATTCGATCAAAAGGGCTTCACCGGCCTCCAGTTGTGTTGAGAGATCAACAGCCGGGCCTTGGATCGCAATGGCTCCGTCGGCGGCCCAGGTATACTGACGGGCATCTTCCTGGGCGCTCAGGTCAGTTGTGCGGGGCACGACCGACCCGTCAATCTGGAGGTGCCATGGAGCTGGCACCCGCCCGCGCTCCACATAGGAGATCGTCTGGTTACGCGGCGAGACATCGGCACGCGGGTCTTCACTCAAGTGGCCAAGGTTGCTGGCACCCGTGTAGTCCAGACCATATCCAACCGGAAACAACGGGGTGATAATTGGCGAGCGCGCGTCCGCTGGCCAGGCGAAGGACAAACGGCCGGTGAAATCCCGACCTGGCTTGCCGTCATTTCCCGCCACAAGAACATCGGCGAGACCGCGGCCCTGTGTGCCCGGCAGCCACGCGGCGACGAAGGCATCCGACTGATTGATCAGACTGCTGGCAAACATCGGCCGCCCGGACAGGAAAACAACAACAATTCTGACACCCTGTGCCTTCAGCCGGGCAATGACTTCGGCGTCTCGCGCATCGGTCTGGAAAGCGAGATGGGGCCTGTCACCTTCGAATTCGGCATAAGGTGGCTCGCCGAGCACAACCACGGCCACATCGGGCTTGTCCTGAAACGTTCCGGTCGCCGACAGCACAGCCTCACCCCCCTGCAACTGCACAGCCTCGACGAGCGCGCGACCCAGTGTCTGGCCATTGGGGAAGTCAGCGGCCGTGGTGTCTATCCCCTGCCATGTGATGGTCCAGCCGCCTGCTTGCATCGCCATGTCGTCAGCGCCGCTGCCTGTCACGAGGACACTGGCTCCACGCCTGATCGGCAGGGTTGCATCATTGTTCTTCAAAAGAACGAGTGATTTCGCGACAGCCTCTCGGGCCAGATCGAGGTTGGCGCTCGACCCGACCTGGCTGACATCGCCCCGGTTGACGATCACCGGCCCCATCAGCCCCAGCTTGAACTTGACGCGCAGGACGCGGCGAACAGCGTCATCCAGGCGGGCGGCTGGAATGGCTCCCCTCATGGCGGCGGCCAGGGTGCTCTCGAACACGTCCTTCCAGCTGTCCGGAGCCATGAACATGTCCAGACCCGCATTGATGGCTGCCGGGCAGGCAGCAGCAGAGCAGCCGGGTATCTGTCCATGTCCGTTCCAGTCTCCAACCACCAGCCCGGCAAAGCCCATCTTTCCTTTGAGCACATCGATCAGCAGGGTGCTGTTTCCATGGTGCTTGACGCCATTCCAACTGGAAAAGCTCGCCATGACGGTCAGGGCGCCTGCATTGATCGCAGCGGGATAGCCTTGGGCGTGGGTGGCGATGAGCTCGGCTTCGCTGATCTGGGCATCGCCCTGATCACGGCC
>JALOSP010000236.1 GCA_025458365.1 Hyphomonadaceae bacterium | reverse complement strand
CGCCTTGGTGTCGAAGCCCAGCGATTTGGCCTCGGCATAGACTTCCTTCAGCTGTCCGGCCAGCTCGGTTTTTTCCTCTTCCAGGCGTTCGACGCGGGCCACGAACTGGCGCAGCTTTTCCTTGGCGGCTGAATTCAGGGCTTGGGGCGCAGTGGTTTCGGTTTCACTGGCAAAGGGATCGGCGAGCATGGGGCACTCCGGCAGGTGGGCGGGTTTGAAGGATGCAGGGTGCTGGTAAGTGGCAGGGCCGGACGGCGCAAATGGTTTTGACGGCAGGACCACAGTTTGTGCACAAGGCCGTGAAGCCGACTGTACCTGGCCTTCGCCGGATCAGGAGATTGACGGATCGTTAACCGGCGCACGCGACACCCGAGGCCATGGCTGCCATTGGACCCATCAACACGCCGTCGGCCCTTCTGGCCCAATCCCTGCAACAGGCTGCCAGCCGGTCTGGCAGCACGGCCTTGCGCGATTTTGCTGCGCAGATGGCGTCGCGCGCCTCTGGTGCCCAGACGTCTGGCACACCGGCCCAACAAATCACCAGCGCACTTGACCTGCCGTCGCCAGCCCGGGCAACGGCAGGGCAGCCTGACACCACCGAAGCCGTCCGCCGCCCTGGCAGTGTTCTCGATATCCGCGTGTGAGGCAGTGATGAAGGCCGCCCTGCCGATCCTTGCCGTCCTGACCGTGCTGGCTGTTGCCCCGGCAAAGGCAGACCCGGCTCCACCCGCCGCCAGCACACCGGCGCCTGTTGAAGCGCCTGCCGTACCGGCGCCTTCAGCCGGACCGGCACCGATCGCGGTCCCTGTTCCACTCCAGTCAGATCCTTCCGGTCACCGGCGCAACGATGTGCTGGCCAAGGACCTCGCAGACCTCGCCATCATGCTGGCCGGGCGCTGGGACAATGACAGTCAGGCCTTCTTCGAGCCCGAACTCGGCATACCCGCAAGCCAGCGCCGCCAGCGGGTTCACGCCCTTGTCCGCCCGTTGCCGGAAGCCGTGTTTGGCAAGCCTGCCTATCTGGTGGAGCATCGCGGCGGCGGTGAGCGCGGTGCGGTCTTGCGGCAGCGGGTCTGGACCTTGAGCGTCGATGCAGCCCGCGATGGCATTCGGATGGACGTTCTCGCGCCCCTGCCCGACACCGACCTTGACGAGGTCTGGACCCGGGCTGAGGCATTGTCTGGCCTGGCATCGAGCGGATTCTCCGAAGTGGGCGGCTGCGACATTCTCTGGCGGCGCCGCGGGGCGGGATTTTCCGGCGAGACCCGGGCGGGCGGCTGCAGGATTACGGGCGCCACCGGCACTGGCAGCGTCATCCTGAGCGAGCGGCATGATCTGAGCGCCGGGGTCTGGGACGTGCGCGACATGGGCGTCGATGACAGCGGCCAGCGCGTGTTCGGGGCCGAGGATGGCAGGCCGACCCGGTTTGACCGGGCGGTATCCTACACCTGCTGGGCCGGCGTGGTCAGCGCAGGGGCGCCACCCGTGGCGACTGGTCTGACGATCCATGACCGGGGCGGCGAGTTCCGCGTCGGCGATCCGGCCGAAGGCGGCTACAGGGTCCGGTTGCGGACAGTCGAATGGCCGTTTGGCAACAACCGTCCGTCACTGACACTCTACCTCCTGACCGCACCCGGCGAGACGGCCGAGGCCTATGCCTGGGCAGACCCCGGCGCGAACCGGATCGCGATCAGTGTGCGTGCCATGCAGGCCAGTTGCACACGCAGCGCCGACACGCTGTGGGACTGATCCGTTCCACTGGCTTCCGACATGCCGACTTTGGGTCTAGAGCTTGACGACTGTCGGGCGGCAAGAGCGGTATCCACTGCCACCTGACAGACGCTAAAGTAGCGGCATCAGGACCGCCTCAACATCCGATTGGGACACTGCATGACCGATCAGACCCGACGCCCGATTGGCGCACGCTCCAGCCGATGGGCGCAACAGGCCGCAGGCTGGCTTGCCGCACGTGCGATCAGCCCGGATCTGATTTCGGCGGCCAGTATCGGCTTTGCGGTCTTTGCCGGACTGGCCTTGTGGCTGGCCGGGGAAACCGACGGATGGGCGCGGGCTGCATTGCTGGTGGCGGGTGCGGCCCTGGTGGCAGGCCGCTTGCTGGCCAACATGTTCGACGGGATGGTGGCCGTCGAAGGCGGCAAGGGCGGCCCTTTGGGACCATTGTGGAACGAGGCGCCTGACCGGATTGCCGATCTGGCCATTCTGGTTGGCGCGGGATCCGGTGCAGCGGCGATGGGTGCGGCCCCGGACTGGCTTGGCTGGCTGTGCGCTTGTGGCGCGCTGGCGACAGCCTGGGTGCGCGAAGCTGGCGCCAGGCTCACCGGCATGATGGATTTCTCCGGCCCGATGGCCAAGCCCCACCGGATGTTGACAGTGATCGGGGCCAGCCTTGGCAGCCTGCTGGAATGGCTTTGGGGGGGCGATGGCGGGTTGATGGCCATGGCGCTGTGGGCCATCGCGATCCTGACCTGGTGGACGGCGTGGCGGCGGCTTGCAGGTGTTGCGCGGCTGTTGCGGGGCGCGTCATGAGGCCGGAGGGGGAGTGGATCGGGCCGGGTGCGGTGAAAGCACGGGCCATTGGTGCCGGCCATGAGTTCTGGGTCAATAGCGTCACATCCCAAGCGCGCGTGTACAAGGAAAAGCTCCGCCATCTGTTGCGGGTGGACTATCCGGTGCGTCCACGCTGGGACGAGTTCGAGGTGGAGATCATCATCACCCTGACCCCCGGCCTCCCGGCCGTTGATCTGGACAATGTGGCCAAGGCCGTGCTCGACGGGATCAAGGGCGCGGTTTTTTTCGATGACGCCCAGGTGATGCGGCTTCTGGTCGAAAAAGTGCCAGGCCAGACCGAGGGCGTGCTGGTGCGGGCCACGCCACGCCTTGGCACAGCCGACGAATGGGCGATGGATGCCCGAGGCTGATGATCACGCACCGGAGTGTGTCTGACCGGCATGGAAACACGTGGGTCAGACAAACCTGAAGTCAGAGGTTCAGCGTCTGTCCGGCGGCAGAACCGCTATCCACATTTGCCTGACTGACGCTTGGAGTCAGGCCAGCCGCACTGCATGACCCTGAAGGGCCAGCCTTTCCGTTTTGGTTGCGCTGTGATTATTCTCGCCCATGACCAGTCGATCCCGTCTTTCTGCTCTCGGCCTCTTTCTGGTGCTGGCTGCCGCACCGGCCCTTCTGTCGGGATGTGGCGGAGGCGGGGGTGGAGGTGGCGGCAGCAGCAGTGGCGGTGCTGTCAGCCCGCCACCAGTGTCACCACCGCCACCGGGCGGAACCGGCCCGGTCTGGACACAAGGCAGCTTTGCTCCAGCAGCCAACTTCAAGAACCGGTGCGAAACACCCCGCACCGGCGTGGACCTGGAAGGTCGGGCGTTTCCTGATCTTGCCGGGACGACATTGCAGGAAAAGTTCTGGCTGCGCTCTTGGACCAACGAGACCTATCTCTGGAACAGGGAAGTTGTGGATCGCGACCCGGCCTCCTTTGGCTCCCGGACGGACTATTTCGCAGTGCTGAAGACCACCGCACTGACACCATCAGGCAAGGAGAAGGACGACTTCCACTTCAGCGAGCCGACCGTGGATGTGCAACGCCGAAACCTCTCGGCGCCCACTGCAACCTATGGCGCACGGCTTGCAGCCCTGTCGTCGAGCAGGCCGCGGGACTATCGGGTTCTCTACACCGAACCAAACTCTCCAGCATCGCAGGTCGTTGGCGGGGTCACCCAACTGGTCAGGGGAACGCGGATCCTGGCTGTCAACGTCATTGATCTGGTGAATGGCGGCAGCAAACAAGCCGAGCTGGACGCCCTCAATCAGGGACTGTTT
>JALOSP010000235.1 GCA_025458365.1 Hyphomonadaceae bacterium | reverse complement strand
CGGCGCTGCGATTCCATCGCATAGGCATCCACATCATGGCGGCTGAAGCCATATTTGGTGGCGATCAGATCGGCGCCAATGCCCTGCGGCGCGAAATAGGTCTTGTAGGCCACGGCCGGATCCATCGCCCAGGCGGCGCCGTCGCTGCCCATCGGCACGCGGCTCATGCTTTCCACGCCGCCGCCGATGGCGAACATGGCTTCGCCCGACATCACCTTGGCGGCGGCCATGTTGGTGGCTTCCAGGCCCGAGGCGCAGAACCGGTTGATCTGCACGCCAGCCGTGGTCTGGGCATAGTCGGCATTCAGCACCGCGATCCGGGCAATGTCGCTACCCTGTTCGCCCACAGGGGCCACGCAGCCCAGCACCACGTCATCGACCCGGGATGTGTCGAGATTGTTGCGGTCGCGGATATTCTCCAGCACCTGGGTGGCAAGGCTGAGCGCGGTGATCTCGTGCAGAGACCCGTTCTTCTTGCCCTTGCCGCGCGGGGTGCGCACCGCGTCATAGATGAATGCTTCGGCCATGGTTTGGCTCTCCCTGAGCTATTGTTCTACGGTTGACTTGATCTGCAGCGGCGTGACCGCCAGTGCAGAAGTGGCTTTGGCAGAGACCTTTCCGCGACAGTCGAAGAGATCGGCCTCGGCAAACATGATGGTCGGCCCCTTGTTGGTGATCCGGGCAGACACCTCGATCCGCCCCTGCCGTACCGGGCGCAGGTAGTGAACATGCAGGTCGATGGTGCTGGCAAATGACTTTGGCGCGACTTTCAACATCGCCAGCATGCCCATCACGTCATCCAGCATGGCCGACAGAAACCCGCCCTGGATGTAGCCGGTCGGGTTGGCAAAGGCGTGCTTGCCATCAAACGCCACGCGCGCGGTGCCGGCCTTTACGTCCATCTCGATCATCTCGAAGCCGAGCGTCTGGCTGGACTGGGACGGTTCACCCATGCCGATGGCACGGAAGGTTGCGGAGTGGTCAGTCATGGGGCGGTTCCTTGTCCCCTGTCATCCCGGCCAAGCGCAGCGCAGAGCCGGGACCTCGGGAAAAGTGCGCCAACCCGCCCGAGGTCCCGGATACGCTTCGCGTTCCGGGATGACAGCGTGAAAGCGAGACAATCAAAGCACCACCACCTGGCATTTCAGGCTCTGGCCGATGAAACAGGCCTCGTGCGCCTTGTGATGCAACAGCGCGATATCGGCTGCCGATGGCAGAACCTCGCCAGACCACATGATCGAAGGTTTCAAGCGGATTTCGGTCATCCGGGCGATTCCCGCCTCATCCTTGCCCAGCGTGCCTTCGGCCGCATCGGAATAGCTGTCGAGGGTGAAGCCTGCCCGGCGGGCAAAATCGAGGAAGAACAGCATGTGGCAGGAGGCAACCGCCGCTACAAGCATTTCTTCGGGATCGGTCCCGTTCGGATCGCTCAGCGGCGGGCGCACCACATCTGGCGCGGGCGAGCCGGTCAGCGTCTCGCCACCGTCAAAGCGGATCGTGTGGGCGCGCGGGTATTTGCCATCGGTAAAGACGGCATCGGCGCGGGTCCAGTGGAGCGAGGCGGTGTGGATGCTCATGACAAGTCCTCAAAGCCCTCTCCCCTTGGGGAGAGGGTTGGGTGAGGGGGTGCCGAAGAAAGCGCAGAGTTGAAGAGCATGGGCGAAGCCCGACCGCCCCTCACCCCCGGCCCCTCTCCCCATTGCATGGGGCGAGGGGCGGGCCATGACAGCAGAAACCCCCATTACAACGTCCTCGCAATCAACAGCTTCATCACCTCGTTGGTCCCGCCATAGATCCGCTGCACGCGGCTGTCGCGCCACATGCGGGCGATCGGCATCTCGTTCATGTAGCCCCAGCCGCCATGCAGTTGCAGGCATTCGTCCATGACTTCGTTTTCCACGTCCGACACCCAGTATTTGGCCATCGAAGCGGTGCCCGGGTCGAGCTTGCCTTCCAGCAGCAGGCTCGTGCAATGGTCGGTGAAGGCTTGGGCGACGGTGAGCTTGGTCTTGCACTCGGCGAGCTTGAACTGGGTGTTCTGGAAGTCCATCACCGACTTTCCAAACGCCTTGCGGTCCTTCACATAGGCAATGGTCTCGCTGATCGCCCGGTGCATGTTGGCACAGCCCTGAATGCCGATTTGCAGGCGCTCGCTGGCCAGTTGCTCCATCAGCTGGAAAAAGCCCATGCCTTCAGCCGCACCCAGCAAATTGGCGGTCGGCACCTTCACGTCATTGAAGAACAGCTCGCTGGTGTCCTGGGCGTCCATGCCGATCTTGTCGAGGTTGCGGCCCCGCTCGAAGCCGTCGGCCTCGTCGGTTTCCACCACCAGCAGGCTGGTGCCGCGGGCACCGGCTGCCGGATCGGTCTTGGCGACGACGATGATGAGATTGGCGTTCTGGCCATTGGTGATGAAGGTCTTTGACCCGTTGATCACATATTGATTGCCGCTCTTGAGCGCGGTGGTCTTGATGCCTTGCAAATCCGAGCCTGCACCCGGTTCGGTCATGGCGATGGCACCGATCAGTTCGCCGGTGGCCATGCGCGGCAGCCACTTCTGCTTCTGCTCCTCGCTGCCGTAATGCAGGATGTAGGGCGCAACGATGGCGTTGTGCAGGCTGCCGCCAAACCCGTCCACGCCCATCCGGCCTTGCACTTCCATCAGCACGCTCTCATGGCGGAAATCGCCGCCAGCCCCGCCGTATTCCTCCGGCATGGAGGCACACAGCAGCCCGGCCTCGCCAGCCTTCTTCCAGAAGCTTTTCGGCACAATGCCCGCCTCGCGCCATCTGGCGGTTTCTTCCGGCGGGGCTTCCTTTGCGAAGAAGCTGGTTACCGCATCGGCAAAGATGTTGAGTTCTTCGTCATTGCGCCAGGCGGCGCGCGGCATGTCGAGGGCGGTCATCGGGAGGCTCCTGTTATTGGTTGTGGCTCACGCCACCATCGCCGCGCTGATCGCCCAAAGCCGTTCGGCGGCGGCTTCGTCGGTGACGTGGGGGCGGACGTGTTCCCAGCGCTGGCTGTCGGGCGTGGCTGCCTGTGCCACGTCGCAATCCTCGCAGTAGAGACCGCCCAGACCGTCCAGCATCGGGCTGGTCGCGGCCCAGACGCTGGTGGAGGCGCCGGCTTCCGGTGTCTTGAACAAGGCGGCCACGGCAGGCGGCACTGTGCCGTCCGGGTTCTTCCAGCCCAGAGCCGCCATTTCCTCATCGGTCAGATGGCGTTGCAGCGGCGTGAAAATCCCGCCGGGATGGACGGAAAACGCGCGAAGGCCTTCATGAGCAAACTTCATGTCCAGGCCGAGTGCAAACAGCGCGTTGGCGCTCTTGGCCTGGGAATAGGCGTCCCACTTGTTGTATTCGGTCTTCTTGAAGTGGATGTCGTCCCACAAGATGCCGCCGCGGATATGGGCGGTGGACGACAGGGCAACCACGCGCGGGGCGTCGGCAGACAGCAGGGCAGGCATCAGCGCATCGGTCAAAGCGAAATGGCCCAGATGGCAGACGCCAAACTGGCTTTCCCAATTGCGGCCCACCCGCTCCAGCGGGCAGGCCATGATCCCGGCGTTGTTGATCAGCACGTCGATCCTGTCGTGAGCTTCAAGAACCGCATCGGCGAAGTCGTGGATCGAGTCGAGGCTGGCGAGGTCCATCGCCATGACGGTCACATCGCCTCCCATGCCCTCCAGCGCGGCACTGGCCCGTGCCACATCGCGCGAGGCGCAGATCACGCTGGCACCTGCACCGGCCAGCGCCCGTACGGTCTCGATCCCGATGCCGGAATGGCCTCCGGTGACGATCATGGTCCGGCCGGACAGGTCCATGCCGGCGACCACGTCGGCGGCAGGTGTGTGGCGTCCGTA
>JALOSP010000011.1 GCA_025458365.1 Hyphomonadaceae bacterium | reverse complement strand
GTGTTTGCCGGGCTGATCACCGATATGCTGGCCGATGCGCCCTATCGCCTCGAGATCAGCCGCAACGGTTACGACTGGCAGCAGGAAGACCCTTACCGGTTCGGGTCGTCATTGCCTGAAAAGCCGCTGCTGCGCTTCAAGCAGGGCCAGGCCTGGCGGGCCTGGGAATTGTTTGGTGCCCATCCGCACAGTTTCGGCGACATTGCCGGCTACCGCTTTGCCGTCTGGGCGCCTCATGCCCGTAGGGTCTCGGTGGTCGGCCTGTTCAACAATTGGGACGGCCGGGCCCATGTGATGCGCAAGCGCCATGAAGCGGGGATCTGGGAAATCTTCATCCCCGGTCTGGTGGCCGGTGAAATCTACAAGTTCGAGATCATCGGGGCGGACGGCACCTTGCTGCCACTGAAGGCCGACCCCTATGCCTTTCACGCTGAAAACCGGCCCAACACTGCCTCGCGGCTCGCCCCTGCGCCCGCCACCCAGACCGGCGATGCGGCCTGGATGGAAGCCCGTGGCGGTGCCAACCGGCATGATGCCCCCGTCAGTGTCTACGAGATCCACGCAGGCTCCTGGCGCACGGTGCCCGAAGAGGGCAACCGGCCGCTGACCTACAGC
Source organism: Hyphomonadaceae bacterium (assembly GCA_025458365.1). Classification (GTDB taxonomy): domain Bacteria; phylum Pseudomonadota; class Alphaproteobacteria; order Caulobacterales; family Aquidulcibacteraceae; genus JALOSP01. Next base: position 13,411 of record JALOSP010000011.1, on the reverse strand, counting down.
GAAATGGGCGACTGGCTGATCCCCTATCTGACTGACCTGGGCTTCACCCACGTGCAGTTCATGCCTTTGAGCGAGCATCCGTTTGACGGCTCGTGGGGCTATCAGACACTGGGCATGTTTGCGGCGACAGCCCGGTTTGGCACACCAGACGAGCTGCGCGCGCTGGTGGTGCGGTTGCATCAGGCAGGGATTGGCGTGTTGTGCGATTTCGTGCCCGCCCACTTCCCGACCGATGCCCATGGGCTGGACCGGTTCGACGGCACCGCGCTCTATGAGCATGAGGATCCCAGGCTGGGTTTCCACCCCGACTGGAAAACCAACATCTACAATTACCAGCGCCCCGAGGTGGTGAACTTCCTGATCGCCTCGGCCCTGTACTGGCTGGAGCGGTTCGGGATTGACGGCCTGCGGGTCGATGCCGTGTCATCGATGCTGTATCTGGATTACTCGCGCCAGCCCGGAGAATGGGTGCCCAATGTGTTTGGCGGCAACGTCAACCTGGAGGCGGTCTCCTTCATGCAGCGCATGAACGAGATGGCCTATGGCGACAATCCCGGCATCATGATGGTGGCCGAGGAAAGCACCGCCTGGCCGGGCGTCAGCCGGTCGAGCCACGACGGCGGGCTGGGTTTCGGGTTCAAGTGGAATCTGGGCTGGATGCACGACACCCTGTCCTACATGCAACGCGATCCGATCCACCGCTCCTGGCACCATGGCGACATCACCTTCGGGTTGGCTTACGCTTTTTCGGAGAACTTCATGCTGGCGCTCAGCCACGATGAAGTTGTGCATGGCAAGGGCTCGCTTTGGGCCAAGATGGCCGGTGCCGATGACTGGCAGAAATTCGCCAATCTGCGCGCCTATTACAGCCTGATGTGGGCCCATCCGGGCAAGAAGCTCTTGTTCATGGGCGGCGAGTTCGGCCAGCGCACGGAGTGGAACCATAATACGAGCCTGGACTGGCATGTGCTGGATGATCCCGCCCACCGTGGCGTGCGCGATCTGGTGCGCGATCTCAACCGCCTCTACCGCACCTTGCCTGCGCTGCACCGCAAGGATTGCGATGCATCCGGGTTCCAGTGGCTGCAAGCCAATGCCAGCGCTGAATCGGTGTTTGCCTGGGCCCGCCATGCCGATGGCGAGGGCCCGGTGGTGGCTGTGTTCAACATGACCCCGATGGCCCGTGACGGCTACAAGGTGGGGGTGCCCCACGGCGGGCGCTGGAAAGTGGTGCTCAACACTGATGCAGCGGCCTATGGCGGAAGCAATGTGGCGGTGTCGGAATTCCATGAGGCTGATGCCGGGCCGCATGACGGGCTGGAGCATTCGGTGATGCTGACCCTGCCGCCACTGGCGGGCCTGTATCTGGTTCCGGGGTGATCAAGCTTTCATGGCCGTCCTGACTGCAACAGCCCCCCTGCTGGCGTTCGAGCCTGGCGTGCCGGACCATCTGGGCGCGACCGTCCAGGACGGCGGGGTGAACTTTGCGCTATGGTCGGCCCATGCAACCCGCGTCGAGCTGGTGCTGTTTGCCGAAACCGATGATCCGCGCGCCCCGGTCGAGGTCGCCAGAGCCCTGTTGCCGGAACGCACCGGCGACGTGTGGCACGGCTTTGCGCCCCGGCTGGCCACCGCGCTTGCCGGACAGGTTCTGAGTTATGGGTATCGCGTCCACGGGCCGTTCAATCTGGCCGAGGGCCACCGGTTTGACGCTTCCAAGCTTCTGCTCGACCCTTATGCCAAGGCGCTGACCGGCCGGTTCGGCTGGACTGACGGCCACTTCAGCCGGGGCCACAAGGGTGGCGAACTGGTGAATGTGAGCGACATGCTGCGGGCTGTCGTGCCACGCGCCAGTGTGACGCCACCGGTCCATGCCCACCCGCGCACACCCTGGTCGAAGACCCTGGTCGGCGAAACCCATGTGCGCGGCTTCACGATCAAGCACCCGCAATTGGGGCCCGGCGAGCGCGGCACCTTTGCGGGCCTGGCCAGCGATGTCGCGCTGGACTGGCTGAAGGCGTTGGGCGTGACGGCGATCGAACTGATGCCGGTGCACACATTCATCCACGACCACCGTCTGGTGGAGCTGGGGCTGCGCAATTACTGGGGCTACAACACGCTCAACTATTTCACCCCGCATCAGGCCTATGCCGGGGGTGACGCCTGCGCCGAAATGCAATCGTTTGTGGCAGCGGCCCACGACAAGGGCATCGAAGTGCTGCTGGATGTGGTCTACAATCATACCGCCGAGGGCAGCCATCTGGGCCCGACGCTGAGCTTCAGGGGGATCGACAATGCCGGATACTACCGGCTGAACCCGCATGACCGCAGCCGTTACGCCGACATCACCGGTTGTGGATCGACGCTGAATGCCACGTCCGGCCCGGTGCGGCGGCTGGTGGTGGATTCGCTGGCCCATTGGGTAGAGCAGTATGGGGTGGATGGGTTCCGGTTCGATCTGGCCCCGCAACTGGCCAAGGATGAGGCGGGGCACTTCCACCATGACGGCCTCATCCTGGCAGACATTGCCGCAGACCGCCGCCTCGCCGGAGCCAAGATGATCTCCGAAAGCTGGGATGCCGGTGGCGGCTTCCATCTTGGCGAGTTCCCGCAAGCCTGGAGCGAATGGGATGGCAGCGCGCGTGATGCGATCCGCAGCTTCTGGCGGGGCGATGCGGGGAAGGCGGGCGCCATTGCCGAGGCGCTCACCGCCTCGCCGCACCTGTTTCGTGGCAAGGGCAAGCCGCGCCGGGCGAGCATCACCTATGTCGCCTGCCACGACGACTTCCCGCTGGCCGACCTCACCCGCTACGCGACGCGCCACAACCACGCCAATGGCGAGAACAACCGCGACGGCCACGCCCATCCGCTGTCGGCCAATTACGGGGTGGAGGGCCACACCGAAGACCCTGCCATCGTGGCCGTGCGCGAGCAGCAGGCACGCAACATGCTGGCCACGGTCTATCTCGGGCTGGGCACGCCGATGCTGCTGGCCGGGGACGAGTTCGGGCGCACCCAGCACGGCAACAACAATGCCTATGCCCAGGACAACGAAACCAGCTGGCATGACTGGCAATTGGCCTGGGGACCGCAGGGCCAGGCCCGCACCCGGTTTGCCCGACGGCTGGCAGGATTGCGGGCCGAATTGATGGCGGCGATCGGCGAAGACTGGGCCGAGCCTTTCGAGTGTGCCAACCCATCGGTCACCTGGTGGAGCCTGTGGGGCGAGCCGATGACCCCTGGCGATTGGGCCGACCCGCAGACCCGGACGCTGGCCATGCTGACCGGCCCCGGTGACTGGCTTGTGGCGATGAATGCCCATACCGCCCCGGTCCGCCTGCGCATGCCGCACGGCTCGGACCGGTTTGCTGACAGTGCCCGCTGGACCGGCCTGCTGGACACTGCCGACCCCGTCCGTCCGGCAGGCACCTGGCGGGTGGCAGGCGGCGATGGCCTGATGCTGGCCCCAAGATCCTTGCAAGTTCTGCGGCTGGACCAGCCGCCCGACCGTTCACATCTGCCGGAGAGCCGAGAGCCATGACCCGTTTCGTCCGCGAGAGCGGCATCCTGCTGCACCCGTCCTCACTGCCCGGCCCCTATGGGATCGGCTCGACAGGGGCTGCGGCCTTCACCTTCATCGACCAGCTTGCACAGGCCGAGCAGAGCATCTGGCAAGTGCTGCCGCTGCATGCAACTGGCGGTCTTGCCAGCCCCTATTCGGCGACCACGACCTTTGCGCTGAACCCTTTGCTTGTGGACCTCGACCTGCTGGTCGCAGACGGATTGCTGGATTCCAATGATCTGGCGCCGCTGGCCGACCTTCCTGACAGCCATGTGGACTATGCGCGCGTGATCCCGCTGAAGCTGGACGCGGTGTTCAAAGCCGGACAGCGGCTTGCCGCTCAGACAGGCACGCCACTGGCTAGCAAATTCTCAGGCTACCGTCGCAAGCATGGCAAGGCGTGGCTGAATGACTTTGCGCTGTATGAGGCCTTGAAGGCCGCACACGGCTGGTCGTCCTGGGTGGACTGGCCTGCCGAGCTGCGCGACCGAAAGCCTGCCGCCCTGCGCCGGGCCCGCGCGGCCCATGCCGATGTGATCAACGCCACCATGGCCGTGCAATTCCTGGCCGAGCGCCAGTGGCAGGCACTGCGCGCCCATGCGGCGAAACAGGGCGTGTGGGTCCTGGGCGACATGGCGATCTTTGTGGCACACGATTCAGCCGACACCTGGGTCAATCCCGGCCAGTTCAAGCTGGATGCGAGCGGCAATCCCGTGGTGGTGGCCGGTGTGCCGCCCGATTATTTCTCCGCCACCGGCCAGCTCTGGGGCAACCCGATCTACAATTGGGACGTTCAGGAAGCCGACGGGTTCTCCTGGTGGAAAGCCCGCATGGGCCGCCTGCTGCAACTGGCCGACGGGGTGCGGATCGACCATTTCCGCGGCTTTGCCGCGTGCTGGGAAATCCCGGCGGGCGCACCCAATGCGATCGTCGGTGAATGGGTTGCCGCACCGGGCCACGCCCTGTTCACCGCGATCCTGGCCGCGTATCCCGACGCAAAAGTCGTGGCCGAGGACCTGGGCCTGATCACCGATGATGTGCTGGAATTGCGCGACGCCTTCGAGTTTCCAGGCTTGAAAATCCTGCAGTTCGAGTTTGGCGGTGACGGCCCGCATGGCGAGAAGCACCCCTATCACTACCCCGCCGCCTCGGTGACCTACACCGGCACTCACGACAACAACACGGTTGTCGGCTGGTTCAGGAACGAGGGTGCCGACCAACAGGCCCGTGCAGCCGATTGCGAACGTGAAGCCGCCAATGCCCTGGCCATCATGGGCGGTGATGGCTCTGACATTCACTGGCGCTTCATCGAACTGGCCGCCGGGTCAGGCTCGGCGCTGGCGATCATGGCCCTGCAGGACGTGATGGGTCTGGGTGCCGAAGGCCGGATGAATGTGCCAGGCACCATCGACGGCAACTGGCAATGGCGCTATCGCGAGGACGATTTCACGGCAGAACAGATCGAACGGCTGGCGCAGATCACACGGGCCAACCGGCGGACCACAGGCGCTTGAACGAAACTCCCATGACACTTGGTGCTCCCCTCGCCAGCCTGCAGGCTGAAACCCGTGCCACGCGACTGGACTTCTGGCTGGACCAGGCCGACCGGATCTATCTGGCGCGTCTGGCCGACGGCGCTGAAATGCTGCCGGCCTCCACGGCGTCGAACGTGCATGGCGACTATGCCCACGCCTGGGTGCGCGACAACGTCTATTCGATCCTGGCCCCGTGGGCCGTGGCCCAGGCGCTGCGCCGGGCCGGACACAGGCCCGACGATGCCGCCCGGCTGGAACAGGCCACCCGCCAGGTGATGCGCGGCTTGCTCAAGGCGATGATGCGCCAGGCCGACAAGGTGGAGAAGTTCAAGGCGAGCCAGGACCCGCTTGATGCGCTCCACGCCAAATATGATGCCCGCACCGGTGACGCCGTGGTCGGCGATGACGGCTGGGGCCACCTTCAGGTCGATGCGACATCGTTGTTTGTGCTGATGCTGGCCCAGATGCATGCAGCCGGTCTGAAACTGGTGGATGATGCGACCGAAGCGGCCTTCGTACAGAATCTGGTGCACTATATCGGCGCCGCCTACCGGATCGCCGACTATGGCATCTGGGAGCGTGGCCGCAAGACCAATGACGGCTCGGTCGAGATCAATGCTTCCTCGGTTGGCATGGCCAAGGGCGCGCTGGAAGCGATCCGCGGCGCTGACCTGCTGAACGGTGACCCGGCAGGCCGGATCCATGTGGTGCCTGACGACATCGCGCGGGCGCGTGAAACACTGCTGGCGCTGCTGCCCAACGAGAGCGCATCGAAGGAAACCGATGCAGCCCTGCTGTCGGCGATCTTCTGGCCGGCCTATGCCATCGCTGACGCCGATCTGGTGGCGCGCACCCGCGAACGCATTCTGGTGCGGCTGTCGGGCCGCTATGGCCTGAAGCGCTTCCTGCGCGATGGCCATCAGACCGCCGTGGAAGACCATGGCCGTCTGCATTACGAGACCGGGGAATTGCAGCGCTTCGACCGCATCGAGAGCGAGTGGCCGCTGTTCTTCACCTATCTGCTGGTCGATGCCCGGCTGCGTGGCGACAAGGTCAATGGTGCGCACTGGCGGATGAAGCTGGAGCCGCTGTTCGTAAACAAGGACGGCACCGACCTCCTGCCCGAACTCTACTATGTGCCTGCCGACCGGGTGGCCGCCGAGCAGGCCGATCCGCACAGCCAGCCGCGTTTGCCGAATGACAATCTGCCCCTGTTCTGGGCCCAGGCGCTGTGGATGATTGGCGCCATGCTGGGCGAAGGCCTGCTGGAGCCGGACGATCTTGACCCGCTGGGCCGCCGCCACGTGCCGGGCGACACCGAGCGTGGACTTCGCGCGCCCATCCGGCTTGTGGTGCTGGCTGAAGATGCCGGTGCGCAGGCTGTGCTGGACGGGCTTGGCATCCACGTGGACACGCTGGCAGGGGTCGAGGCTGTGGCACGGGTGCGCAACGTGCGCCATCTGCGCGAGTGGCTGGCCGATGTCGGCTCTTCGAAGGCGCTTGGCCTGACCGGAAGGCCCAAGGCGCGCCGTCTGGGGGCGATGGCGATGTCGCGCCTCTATCTGTCCGGGCGCGACCGTTATGTGTTCTCGCCCACCCTGGCCGAAGGCCATGACAGCTATCTGCGTCAGGACCCGGCCCACCGGGCCCGCCTGTTGCTGGGCGATCTGCGCTACCTGTCCCGTCACGCGCGCGGCAGCGACCCGGTGCTGCTGGTGGCAACGGTAGACGAGGCAGCCGTGACGGGACCCAATTCGGAGGCTCTGCTTGACCTGATCAAGGCCTGTGCCGGCAAGCAGGATGGGCATGACGCGGGCCTCGGTGACATCAAGATTGCCTGGATGGAATTGTATGACGCGCTGGTCGGCCTGCCCCGCACCGATTTGCACGTTCCGCCTCCGGGCGACATCACCACGCCACCCAAGCCCCCTGGCAGGCTCGGCGTGACCGATCTGGAAACCTGCCAGGCAATGTTTGAAGAAGCCCGCAGTCAGGGCGACCGGGCCGCCATGGAGCAGGTGCAGGCCATCGCGGGCGAGAGCGGCCACTGGCAGGTGGCGCGCGAGGCAGCCGAAAGCCTGGGCTATGTCGGTACACGGCTGGCCGATGCGGTGAAGGATCTGGTGGTGCGGTTGCGCAGGCTGGACGTGTCGTCGCTGGGCGCCAATGAGGTCCATGTGATTTCCCGGCCGACACGCCAGGAAGCCTTGTTGCAGCGGCTGCCGCTACTGATGGGTCGTGGCACGGGCGCCCAGGCCGTTCTGGCCCAGGAGGTGATTGCCACGCTTGGCCTGATCATCAAGGCACCGGAGGATTTGCTGAAGGGCATCCGCACCGTGCGGCTGGCCGAACTGATCGACCTGATTGCACGCGACACCGAAGGCGGGCTGGACGGGCTGGTCTGCCTTCCGCCCTCGGCAGTCACCGCACGGCTCGAGACCGTGCTGCGCCAGACACCGAACGTCCGTGCCGTGCTGGACAATCCGGCAGGCTGGCAGTTGCGCCAGAGTGTGGACCGGGATCAGGACTGGGTGCTGTGGCGCCGCAGGCTGGGCGTGCTGCTGCGGGTGCGGACCGACTTCTACACCCGGGTCTGGCGGCTGCTGCATGCGGTCGACGGGCTGTGGTTCGGCAATCCGGGCGACCCCGCGGGCCGGATCGACGCCCATGTGGCACGCGGTGACTTCACCAGTCACGAGCGTGACTTCGCCCATGTGATCGAAGCGGCTCTGACCCGCATCCGCGATCCGCGCTACCGCACACTGACGCTGGAGGCGCTTAACGTGCTGGCTGAGCATTCAGGGCGCCATCCCGGCCGCAGGCTCGACTGCGGACCGGACGCGGTGATCCACCTCGACAGGCTGATCCACGCCGCCGTGGACCGGATGAACGGGACCACCAACCTCGACGCCGATGCCTGGACCAGCGCCTTCAAGGCCCGCCCGGACGACCTTGCGACTTCCTTGCAAGCCGCCACGTTCGAGTTGCATCCGCTGGTGTAAGCAAAACCCGAAGCGGCTCAACGACCAGGATTGGCAGGCAGCCGCACCACGACCCGGAGCCCGCCCAGCGCGCTGTCATGCAGTTCCAGCGTGCCACGATAGGCTTGCGCGATCTCCTGGGCGATGGCCAGACCCAGCCCGGTACCGGAACGCTCGCAGTCAAGCCGGATACCACGGGTCAAAGCGGCGCGACGGTGCTGGGGATCAATCCCGCAGCCATCGTCCTCAAACGTCAGGATCATGGAGCCGTTGTTGGTGGCACTGGCAATCCGGACCTTGTGACGGGCCCATTTGCGGGCATTGTCGAGCACCGAACCGACCAGTTCTGTCAGGTCGCTGGCATCCATGCGGACTTGATGGGCAGGGTCGATCTCGACCTCCCAGGTGATGGCCGCCGCCAGCGGGCTGCGGGCCAGCGCCGACACGATCCGGCCGATCGCAGGGGCCAGCACCAGATCGGTGGTGCGGCCCGGCACCGGCCCATGGATGTGGGTGCGTGCCAGATCGCGGGCCGCGCGCTGGTCCAGATCGGCCACCACCTCTCGGATCGACGCGGCCATCGCCCCCTGCCCCAGCGCCTCGGCCTCTTCGGCACGGGCCATCAGCACGGCCAACGGCGTGCGCAGGCCGTGAGCAAGGTCGGCGGCCCGTTCGCGGGTCTCGCGAGCCTGACGTTCGGCTGTGTCGAGCAAGGCGTCGAAGTCCCGCGCGATACTGCCCAGTTCAGGCGGAAACGCGCCGCTCAAGCGGGCATTGTGCCCGGCTTTCAACCCGGCAAACGCGGCGCGCGCCTTGCCCAGTGGGGCAAGGATGATCACGGTCTGCGCCAGTGACATGCCAACCAGACCTGCAGCCAGCAGCAGCAAGACCGGCAGTAGATCGGCCATGAAGGCGTCGGTCTCATTGTCCAGCAAGGCCCGGTCAATCGCCACGGCAAACCGCCAGGACCGCTTCCTGTCCGGTCCATCCGGGATGCGCCGCTCCAGCAACAGGAGGTGCGATCCATCGGGTCCGGCCAGATCATGACGATGTATCGTGCCCAGGGGCAGATCGTCCTTCGGCAAGTCGATCATGAAGGTCATCAACGACCCTGACCGGGTGTTCGCACCGGTCGCATCATCGACGATCTGCCAGTAGAGGCCCGACAGTGGCTCACTGAACCGGGGATCTGGCAGGGTCACGGGTGCCAGGGCGACAGTTCCGTCCTCGACACGCAAACTGCGGGTCAGGTAGCGCAGATCTGCTTCAAGTTCACCGACATGGGTTGCAGTGACGTGATGTTCGAAGGCGGCCCGCAGTCCCACCGCGGCAAATGCCGGTATCGTGACGGCTGCAAACAGGCCCACGAGCAGCAACCGCAAGCGCAAGGACAGGATCATCCGGATCTGTCCTCGCGCGCGGCCTTGCCTGCGCGCGCGACCGGGCGCCAGCAATAGCCGAACCCGCGCCGCGTCTCGATCCGGTCACGACCGACCTTGCGCCGCAGACGCATGATTGCAGCTTCGACGGCGTTGTCACGCCGGGCCTCGTGGTTGTCATAGAGGGCTTCGCAAAGTTCGGCCTGCGAGACGGCTTCCCCGGCTTTCGACAGCAGGACGTGCAGCAGCCGGAACTCCAGCGGGGTCAGGTCGATGGGACCATCCTGGTTGCGTGCTGTCCTGGCACGCAGATCGATGCCAAGATCGCCATCCCGAAGTTCGTTGGCAGCAAGCCCTGCTCCCCTGCGCAGGATGGCATGCAGCCTCGCCACAACCTCTTCAGCCGCAAAAGGCTTGACCATGTAGTCGTCGGCCCCGGCATTGAGCGCTTCGACCCGGTCAATCCAGGTCCCGCGGGCCGACAGCACCAGCACCGGCATCACGACTGAATCGGCCCGCCACCGCCGCAGCACCGACAGCCCGTCCAGTCTGGGCAGGTTGAGATCCAGCACCGCGGCGGCAAAGGGTTCAAGATCGCCAGTGGCCCAAGCGGTCTCGCCATCAGCCACCAGTTCTGGAACGAACCCCGCCCGTTTCAGGAGGCGCACAAGGCCAGCCCCGATTTCAGGTTCGTCTTCGACAAGGAGAATGCGCATGGAACCCCACTTGGCCGCGTCATGCTGACAGGACGCTGACAGGCGCAGTCAGCATGCGGTCTCCGGCATACCGTTACCGCATCTTCCGATTCATGGAGGATGACATGCGCCTTGGGCAAACGCTGTCGACGGCACACTGCAAGCTTTGCAGCAGCACTGACCGGACGGTGGTCGGGCTCACCGGGCGTGGCGGGGCGCCACTGCTGAGCGTTCTGTGCGACGGATGCGGTCTGATCAGCCACGACCCGGTGCCGACCCAGACAGAACTCGACGCCTTCTATGCCAGCCGGTACCGCAAGGACTACAAGGGCGGGTGGACGCCAAAGCCCAAACACAGCCTGCGTGCACAACGCAGCGCTGCCCGGCGGGCGGCACGCCTTGCCGCACTGGTCCGGCCCGGGGCGCGCGTCCTTGATGTCGGGGCATCATCGGGCGAGTTCGTGTACATGATGCAAGCGCTCGGGTTCGATGCCCGGGGGATCGAGCCCAACGACGGCTACCGGCAATTCGGGATACAATCCTACGGGATCGACGTGACTGCCCGTCAGATCGTGCCTGAAGCATTTGGCAGCGGTGTATTCGATCTGATTGCCTTGAACCATGTCTATGAACATCTCGCCGATCCACTGGCGGTGCTGGAGTGCTTCCAGCGCTGGCTGGCACCGGGGGGTATGCTGTTCATCGAAGTGCCCGACACGCAGGGCGTCCAGAAGCAGCGCGGCAACTTGTTCCACTATGCCCACGTCTGGAACTTCACGCCTCGCACGCTGGTCGCGATGCTGGCACGTGGCGGATTTGCACCTCTGGCCGGAGAGCGCACAGACACGACATCGATCATCTTTGTCCGCTCGGGGAAATCGACCAGTCCGGCTTCGGCGCAGGATCGGGCCCATGCCGACGCCATGCGACAGCAGCTTCTGGAGGACCAGTCGGCTGGCGCCTATCTGGCTTCGGGGGCACCATTGCGGCGGCGATGGGCCAGATTGAAGCGCAACGTCGATGAGATCATCACCGCAGGCCGGTTCGGCTCGCCGCGCGCAATGGCGGACGCGGTGCTGGCCGCAACGCCCAAGGTGCAGGACAGTCGCTGGGTGGTTGCGCCGTTCGCGGCGATGAAGACCGGAACCTGAAGCAGTTTCCACCGGTCTTGCAAGTCTGCGTGCCACTGCGCGGGCTGCGGTGTTCTGATGTCGGGTCAAAACACCGACCAGATGGCCGGACCCGACGCCGCGACCCCACGTCCTGAACCTTTGGGGGCTGGCATCGCGTTGGCTTTGCGCTACGTCTGGAAAGGAGTTCGCCGAGGGGGCAGGCATGCAGGCACACGACCATCCAATGCGCGCCAGCCTGATGGCCGAGACCCACGCACGCCCGACGCTGGCAGCCAATGTGCCCAGCCGGGCGCGGCATGAAGCGCTGCTCCATGACGACGGCGGGCGGGCCTCACGTGCTGCGTTGATCGGCCTGTGCGAGGCGCTGGGAACAGCCCCCCCGGCAGACACCACCGATCATCACATCGTGCGCCTGCCTGGCCTCACCGTGAAGTGGGAGCGGCATGGCGAATTTGCTTCCTGGACGGTGATTGCCGATGGCGGCACTGCCCTGCCCGAAGCGCTGGCCGGGTTTACTCTTCCAGGCGACCGGATTTCGGCAGTCGAGATTGACGTGGTGCCGGTCACCGGCCCGCTCGACAGGCTGAGTGCCATCTGCCCGCTGGTGGCCAGCCGGGATGTGGAGCTGGCAGGCTCTCTGGTGTGTTCGGGCAAGGCGGCGATCTGGACGGATCTGGGGGCGGGCGCCGATGGGCTGGTGCATTATGTCATCCAGTCTGACGGGGTGACCGGGGACCGGCTGGGGCGATTGCTGCGCCGCATTTTCGAGATCGAGACCTACAGGATGGCTGCCCTGCTGGCTTTCCCGCTGGCTCGCGACCTGCGCGGTGACCTTGACCGGCTCGACCGTGAGGTTCGCACCGCGATGGAGGATGTGACGACAGACGAGGCTACGGTGCTGGACACGCTGACCCGTGCCGCCCGTGACGCAGAGCAACTGGCAACTCGCACCGATTTCAGGTTTGGCGCCGCCCGCGCCTATCGCGCCATCGTCGAAAAGCGATTGTCAGAACTGGAAGAAATCCGGGTTGAGGGCCACCAGCGGCTGGTCACTTTTCTGACCCGCAGGTTCAACCCTGCGATGGAGACCGTTGCGGCCTGTTCGCGCCGGATAGAGAGCCTGTCTGACCGGATCGAGCGGGCCAGCGCCCTGCTGCGCACCCGGGTGGACCTGGAGCGTTCGACCCAGAACCAGGCGCTCTTGTCCTCGATGAATGAGCGCGCCCGGCTGCAATTGCGCCTGCAGGAGGCGGTGGAAGGCTTCTCGGTGGTGGCGATCAGCTATTACACGTTCGCGCTTCTGCAAAAGGTGTTGCACGGGCTGGCCGGGCCCGCCCTGCACGATACCAATAGCCATCTGGGTGGCTGGATCGATGCGGGCCTCGCCATTGGTGTGGTGCTGGTCGTGTCCGCGGGCCTCGGGCTGTCACGCAAGCGCCTGCGTCCGAAGTAAGGCGCTGACGCCTCAGATCCCCGGTGAACCGGCAAATGTCCGGTAGAGGCCGACCGAGGCATCTGACACCTGCAGCTGCGCCGTCAGCCGCTGCTGACGGGCGCTTGCCAGATCAGTCTGGGCTTCGGTCAGTTCCTTCAGAGACGTGAGACCGGCCCGGAAGGCGGCTTCATTGGCCCGATACCGGTCGGCTGCAGCCTCTTCGGCGGCGAGGGCGGCGCGAGTCCGTTCCCGACCCTGCGTGTATTGGGCCAAAGCCGCCTGACCTTCGCGGACCGCATTGAGTGCGGTCTGCTGATAGGCCAGCAAGGACTGCTCGAACACCGCATCGGTGGCAGCCAGATTGGCCCGGCGACGTCCGAAGTCGAACAGCGGCAACGAGATCCCGCTGGTCGCCCCGCCACGGGTCAACAGCTCAGGCAGCGGATTGCCGGTCAGCGAACCGAGCAGGCTGATCGTGCCGCCAATCGTGATGGATGGATACATCTCCGAGCGTGCGATCCCCACAGCCGCCGATTGCAGCAGCACATTCTGTTCGGCCCGCAACACGTCTGGACGGCGCCGCAACAGGTCTGCCGGAATTGCGGTGACTTGCGGCACCTGATCGGCAAGCCGGTAATTGATGATGTCGGCTGGTGGCGCCAGCCTTGTGTCCACTGTGCCCGGCATGGCA
>JALOSP010000234.1 GCA_025458365.1 Hyphomonadaceae bacterium | reverse complement strand
CCGGGTCGAGTGGCCTTTCGGAACCAACCGTCCGTCGCTGACGCTCTATGTTCTGGACCAAGACAGCGACCGGGCGGTCTCTTACGCGTGGGGCGATTATGATGCCGACCGGTTGGGGATCAATCTGCGCTGGATGCAGGCGAGCTGCACCGAAGCTCCGGACCGGCTTTGGGAGCTTTGAGGGGACGCAGGTTCGATAACGGCACTTCAGCTCTGGAACTGCAGGCGGGCGAGTTCGGCATACAGCCCGCCTCGGGCAATCAGCGCTTCGTGGGTGCCGTCCTCGACGATCCGGCCACGATCCATCACGAGTATCCGGTCTGCGTCGCGTACACTCGCCAGCCGGTGGGCGATCACGATCGTGGTACGGCCCGCAGAGAACGCTGCCAGCGCAGCCTGAATCCGGGCCTCACTTTCTGCATCCAGCGCACTGGTCGCTTCATCCAGCAGCAGGATTGGCGCATCGCGAAGTATTGCGCGGGCCAGCGAAAGGCGCTGACGCTGGCCACCCGAAAGCTGGTTGCCACGCGGGCCCACGGGCGCGTCGAAACCCAGCGGGTGATCGAAAACGAAATCGCAAGCCGCCTTGTCAAGCGCCACGCGGATGGCAGCATCGTCAGCATCGGCCCGCGCCATTAGCAGATTGTCGCGAACACTCGCATCAAACAGCGTGGCGTCCTGCGAGACCAGCGCGAGCCGCTGGCGCAGGCTGGCGATTGTGACATGCCGGACGTTGTGGCCATCGATCAGGACCGCGCCCGAACTGCAATCATACAGGCGGGCGATCAGGTTGAAGACGGTTGTTTTCCCTGCACCGGACGGTCCGACGAGCGCAAGGGTCTGTCCTGGCTCCACGGTGAATGTCAGTCCATCAAGGGCAGGTGCTCCAGCGTACGTGAAGTCGACGTTCTCGAATGAAACCCGTCCGTCGCCTGCAGGCAGGGTGATGGCATCGGGTGAGTCGCCCACGCCAGGTGTTTCGTCCAGCACCGCGTAGAAGCGCTGAAGGCTGGCCTCGCCTTCCTGAACCGCAGTCGCAAGACCGCCAATCGAACGGACATTCTGGGCAGCAGACAAAAGCGCGGTGATGAAGGCCGACAGGTCGCCGACGCTTGTTGCCCCGCTGCCAATCCGCATGGCAGCAAAAGCAAACACGCCACCGACCGCCAGCCCGCCAAGGGTTTCCAGGATCGGCTCGACCCTGCCACGCAGCTCCACCATTTTCAGCATCAATTGCCGGCGCCGGTCGAGGGCCGCACCCACCCGTGCTGCTTCGCCAGCTTCAAGCCCGTAGGTCTTGACAAGCCGGACACCACCAAGGCTTTCCTCAACCGCACCGGCCATGTCGCCAGCTTGTTCTTGCGCCCGCCCGGCCGCCTTTCGCAACCTGCGACCGATGGCAGTCACCGGCCACACGGCCAGCGGCATGATGATGATCGCCACCAATGCCAGCTGCCAGTCCGACCACAATAGAACGCCGATCAGGAAAATCAGGCTGAGAATATCGCGCCCGGCAGCGTTCACCACCTTGATCACACCGTCACGGATCGCGTTGACATCGTTCAGGAAGCGGGCCGCAAAGGCGCCAGACTGTTCGGCTGTGATGCGGGCAAAATCCAGTTGCAGCAGCTTGGCAAACAGATCCTGTTGCAACGTGGTTGTCGCGGTCATCGCGATCGTGTTGGTCACCACCGTCAGACCGTAGAGGCCGAGGCCCCGGATGAAGGTGATCGCGACAACCAGCACCGGGCCCCAAACCACCATGTCCTCGGGCGCCAACGGTGCGCCTTCGACGCTTGCCCCTGACAGGGCTGCCAGAGCATCGATGATCCAGCCGAACAGCTTGGGGTAGCTGGCAGCGCCGAGCGCCACGACAAGCGCAAGAAGGCCGGTCAGCCAGATCAGACCGGACTGGTGTTTCAGCCAGCCATTCCAGAACCGCAACAGCGGTTTGGGCTCAGCAGGCACAAGCGGGCTGTGGCGATCGACGGCTTGGGAAATGCCGGGCGAGGCTGTCACGCGGCGTCAGTCCTCGTCATCGGGCTTGGGCCCGTCGGCGTCGAGCAGGCGGTGTGCGTGGATCACGAAATAACGCATGTGGGCATTGTCGACGGTCCGCTGGGCCGCACCCTTCCAGGCCGCGCGAGCCTCGGCATAGCTGGCAAAGGCACCCACGAAATCGACCTGGTCAAGATCGCGGAACTGGACGCCCGTCACGTCATCCAATTCGCCGCCGATGACAAGATGCAGCAATTGACGGGATGGTTTCGAAGGCTGGCTCATGCTGTTTTTCCCCTGACTGGATGGTCTGGCGTGCCGGTCAGACCAGACGCACGTGACGTACACGTTCGACTAGCAGGCCATGCAGTTGGCTTCCAGCCACCACAAGGCTCTTCTGCCGCGCTTGTTCCTGACCGAACCGGAATGCTGTCCCGTCGTGGGCCGTTGCCAGCGCCCCGGCTTCGGCCGCAATCACGGCTGCAGCGGCAAGGTCCCAATCGTGTTTCGCTGACAGGGCGATGGCTGCGTCAAATGTTCCCGCCGCGACCAGACACATGCGGTAGGCGATCGAATTGCGCTGCTCCACCACCATGGGAGGCCACGCAACCGGCCAGGCCGGATGGGCGAACATGCCGGTATCGCCCAGCATGGCGCATCCCTTCACATCCGATGTTGAGCTGGCTCGGATCGGCTTGTCGTTGAGAAAGGCCCCGGTGCCGCGCATTGCATGGTACAATTCCCCTGTGATCGGGTTGTACACAACCCCGAGCACAGGCTCACCGGCCTGCATCAGACCGATGCAAACAGTCCAGTGCGGCTTGTTTCGAACGAATGCCCTTGTGCCATCGATCGGGTCGACGACCCAGCAGTGCGCTGCTGTCAGTCGCGAGCCGTCATCGACCGTCTCTTCCGACAACCAGCCATAGTCCGGGCGGGCAGCACCCAGTCTCGCCTTGAGCAACGCATCGACGGCCAGATCGGCATCGGTGACAGGATTGTTCGGGGACTTGTCACGGATCTGCAGTGGCTGGCCAAACCTGCTGGCAGCCAGCGCTCCGGCCTCTCGCGCTGCCTCCAGCACCAGAGCCAGCTCGACGCCAAGCTCCATCGCGCTCAAACCCCTGCCAGCGTCATGGCATCCACCAGGACAGAAGGCGCATCGACAGCGCCCTTGCCATACAGGTCGCTCCCAGGGATCAGCCTCGCCAGAATCTCCGGCATGGACCCGGCAATCGTGGTCTCATGCACCGGGTGCGCGATCACACCGTTTTCGAACCAGTGTCCGGAGATGCCAACCGAATAATCGCCAGTGTTCGGGTTGAACGAGGGTGAGAAGGTCTCCATCACCAACAGACCGGTCCCCGCATCGGCCATGAGGCCGGCCATGTCGCGAGAGCCGGGCACTAGGGTCAGGTTGGACGGACGGGTCCCCGGTGCGCGCCCCGGATCGGCGGCTGCATGGCCCGTGGTCGTCATCCCGAGCTGTTGGGCCGACGCATGGTTCAGGAGCCAGGTTGTCAGCACACCGTCTTCGATGATCGCCCTGCGCTTTACCGGAGAGCCTTCCCCGTCAAACGTCCGGGACGCCCATCCACCGCTCACGGTTGGATCATCGACAACCGACACGCCGGCTGCAAACACCGGCTTGCCCAAACGGTCGCGCAGAAATGACACCCCGCGCGCCACCGCTGCCCCGGTGATCGCGCTGATCAGGAAGTTCAGCAGCGACGGGGCGATCCGGTTGTGAAACACCACCGGTGCTGTCTGGCTCTGCAGTTTGCGTGCACCCAGGCGGGCAACCACGCGCCGGCCCGCAGACCTGCCGATCAGCGCCGGATCCTTCATCTTGTCCAGAAACCGCACACTGTCATAGTCGTAGTCGCGTTCCATCGCCGTG
>JALOSP010000233.1 GCA_025458365.1 Hyphomonadaceae bacterium | reverse complement strand
AGCGCGACCGGGTCGCTGACAGGCCGAAGCATTTGCGCCCGGTGGAGATGGGCAGGCTGGTGACCGGTGTGCGCCTGCTGGCGTCATTTGTCCGCCGCCTGCTGGTGCTGATGGCGCTGTCCTTCGAGCATGGGTTGGTGGACCGGATCGATCCTGCCGGGATGCCGCCGCGTCCGGATGGCAAACCACGGGGCCGGAAGAAGGCGCCCGGCGTGCGCTTCGTGATTCTCGAACCCCGCGCCAGCACCATCGAAACCGTCGCCGAAACGGTGCACAGGTTCAGCTGGGATGACTGGCGGGCCGATGCTCCGTGCGGGCCCAGGCAACCGCCATCACCAGCCAGGCTCTACCGCATGCTCGATCTGCTGGCGGCCATCGTGGCCGATCCCGAACCGCGTGCTCGCAAGCTGGCGTTCCATCTGGCGCGCACCCGTCACGGGCCAATCTTGCCGCCAGTCGGGCCGCGGCGGATCGCAGGGCGCTGGGGTACCGAAGTCCGGGCCGGTCATGAGGCGATCGCCGGGGCAATCATGAATGCCAGCCGCGAAAGGCCGCCGCCCCTGGCTCCGCCTAGGCGGGGCCTGCCAGCCGTGACGGGGTTGTGATGGGACGCTGGAGCGCGGCTGTCCCAGCCGCAGGCGCACCTGCGGGCTGGAAGCGCGCGCTCCATGTGTCTTTGGCGCACTTGCTTTATTCACACTTGCCTGTCATACGCCCGTCCAGCGCAGCGCAAGCCGCGCATCCCACCGCACGCAGGCGTTCAATTCATTGGCCGGCGGTGAAGCAACGGGCGGCACCCCTGTGATCGTGTCCCCGGCCTTGGTGCAGTTCCGCACCTCATGACGAATGTTGCGCCGCCTCCCGATTTGTGCGGTCGCACGGAAAGAACACATTTGACCACCTTTACCGATCTCGGCCTTGCCGAGCCGCTGCTGGCTGCCCTTGCAGGCGAAGGCTATACCATTCCCACGCCGATCCAGCAGCAATTCATCCCGCTGATGCGCGAAGGCCGCGACATTGTGGGCATCGCCCAGACCGGCACGGGCAAGACTGCCGCTTATGTGCTGCCGATCCTCGATCATTTCGCCCGCAACAAGGTGCGCAATGTCGCAAAGACCTGCCGCGCCCTGATCATGGTGCCCACCCGCGAACTGGCAGGCCAGGTGGCCGAAAGCATCCGCGCCTATGGCAAGCATCACCAGCCGTCGTTTGCCGTCGTCACCGGTGGCGCCAAGCCTGGCCCGCAAATCCGTTCACTGGCCCGTGGCGTTGATATTGTGGTGGCCACACCGGGCCGTCTGGAAGACCTGATGCGCTCGGGCGATGTGCGTCTGGACCAGACGTCTGTCGTGGTTCTCGATGAAGCCGACCAGATGCTGGACCTGGGCTTCATCCCGGCGATCCGGCGGCTGCTGCGGGCTCTGCCGCACACCCGCCAGACGGCGATGCTGTCGGCCACCATGCCGCCGCCGATCCGCGCGCTTGCAGGCGACTTCCTCAACAAGCCGGCCGAAGTGGCCGTTGCTCCACAATCGCGCCCGATCGAGACCGTGCAACAATCTGTGCGCTTCGTGTCGGCATCGGCCAAGCGCGACGTGCTGCTGGCGATGGTGGCGGCGCGTGATGTCGAACGGGCCATCGTCTTCACCCGTACCAAGCACGGTGCGGACCGTGTGTGCCGGTTCCTGGAAACCTATGGTGTGAAGGCCGCGGCCCTGCATGGCAACAAGAGCCAGAGCCAGCGCAACCGGGCGCTCGCCGGGCTGAAGGAGGGGTCCTTGCAGATCCTGGTGGCCACCGACGTGGCGGCCCGCGGCATCGACATCGATGACGTCAGCCATGTGTTCAATTACGAGCTGCCCAATATTCCCGAAAGCTATGTCCACCGCATCGGCCGCACGGGCCGGGCAGGGCGCAGCGGGATTGCTGTCTCGCTGGTCGATGGGGCTGAAAAGGCCTTCCTGCGCGACATCGAGAAGCTGACCCAGATCAAGATCCCTGTTGTGGCCGATGCTCTTGGCCCGCTGCCGCCAAAGTCGGCCAATCCGCCCCCGGAAATGCCCGAGCGGGAGGAGCGCCAGCCGCGTGACCAGCAGCGCAACCGCTTTGCCCACAATGATCCGCGTGGCGAGCGGGCCGGCGTGCCCAACCCGAATTGGCGTGACCGGCGCCGGGGCAATCGCGGGACCCAGAGCCGCGGAAATGCCGGCGGCAATGGTAGCCAGCGCCGCGCAGGCTGATCGGGCAGGTTGATCGCGGGAGCGTGACTGCCAAACGGTCCGCTACCCCGTGAATCGATGCTTTACAAAACCCCCGTGCACCGCTAGTGCGCGGGGGTTCCCTTTTCGATGTCGTTGCGGCCCCATGCGCCTGCGGGGCCGCTCATTTGCGTCAAGGGCATGCTTTGACGGCCTTGAATGGCCCAGCAGGTGCCAGATTTGACATGCAGCCCCCGCCCGGAGACCGCCCCGGGTCAGCGCGGGCCTGCCACATGAGGGTCAACGATGGTACTGTCGTTCACGGGCAAGAAGCGTATCCGCAAGTCGTTTGGCAAGATCCCCGAAGCGGTGACAATGCCGAACCTGATCGAGGTTCAAAAGAGCTCCTACGACCAGTTTCTCCAGCGCAATGTGCCGCTGGCCGAGCGGATCGATCATGGCATCGAAGCGGTGTTCCGGTCTGTCTTCCCGATCAAGGACTATCAGGACCGCGCCCTCTTGGAATATGTCTCGTTCGAGTTCGAGCCGCCGAAGTTCGACGTGGAAGAGTGCATCCAGCGCGACCTGACCTATGCCGCGCCGCTGAAGGTGAAGCTGCGGCTGATCACGTTTGAGGTCGATGAGGACACCGAAGCCCGCTCCGTGAAGGACATCAAGGAGCAGGATGTCTATATGGGCGACATCCCGCTGATGACCGACAAGGGCACGTTCATCGTGAACGGCACCGAGCGCGTGATCGTCTCCCAGATGCACCGCTCGCCGGGCGTGTTCTTCGACCATGACCGTGGCAAGACCCATGCCTCGGGCAAGCTGCTGTTTGCCGCCCGCGTGATCCCGTATCGTGGCTCGTGGCTCGACTTCGAGTTCGAGGCCAAGGACACGATCAATGTCCGCATCGACCGCAAGCGCAAGCTGCCGGCCACCACCCTGCTCTATGCGCTGGGCCTGGACGCTGAAGGTATCCTGCAGACCTTCTATACATCGCTGGAATACACACTGGCCGATGGTGGCTGGGCCACCGAATTCGTTGCCGACAAGTGGGTTGGCGTGAAGCCTGCCAACGACCTGATCAACGCCGCCAATGGCGAAAAGGTTGCCCCTGCCGGACGCAAGATTACCAAGCGCGCCGCCCAGAAGATGGCTGAAGACGGGCTGAAGAACCTTCTGATCCCCGAAGACCAGCTGATCGGCAAGTATGCCGCTTTCGATCTGGTCAATCCGGCAACCGGCGAGATTTTCGTCGAAGCTGGTGACGAACTGTCCGATGTGGCCATCGTCGAGATGAAGAATGCCGGGATCACGTCGATCGACGTGCTCGACATCGACAACCAGAACACCGGCCCCTGGATCCGCAACACGCTGGCGCTCGACAAGAACGAGAGCCGCGCCACCGCGCTGACCGACATCTATCGCGTCATGCGCCCCGGTGAGCCGCCCACTGCAGAAACGGCAGAAGCCATGTTCAACTCGCTGTTCTTCGACCGCGAGCGTTATGACCTGTCGAACGTCGGCCGGGTCAAGATGAACATGCGTCTGGGCCAGGAAACCGACGATGAACTGCGCGTGCTGCGCAAGGAAGACATCATCGAAATCCTGCGCGTCCTGGCCAGCCTGCGCGACGGCAAGGGCGAGATCGACGACATCGACAACCTCGGCAACCGCCGGGTCCGTTCGGTCGGCGA
>JALOSP010000232.1 GCA_025458365.1 Hyphomonadaceae bacterium | reverse complement strand
TGGCTCAATTCGGAAAGTGCGGGTTCTCCTTTCGACAGCCGGTCAAACAGCACTGCACTCATCAAGGCTATCGCTTCAAAACGTCCGTCCGGGTCATCGGCCAGCAAACCGTCGGCGAACAGGGCGGGGTCACGCGCGGCGCGGTTCAGGCAGTCGAACACGGCTCTCACAACCTGTTTGCGGGGTGAGCGGTTCAGCCATCGTTGCAACATTGCAGCCTCCAGACACGATATGAGGGCGCTCGCGACCGGCACCCGCCCTGAAAAATCTGCGATCGGACGGGTCCGTCACAACGCAAGCAGATTTCCCAAAATTCAAAGGTTGAGTGCAGGCTGCGTGTCCAAGGACACGAAGCCGACACTGGCGAAAATGGCCGCGCCTTGTGCGGTTTCAATGCCGCAGCGGGCATTGCACACAGCAGACCGCTTTGCCACATGGGCGCCACACAGCTATAGCACTGGCCGAGACTGGCCCGGTTTGATGATGGGCGATGGAGATTGTCCCTTGAAGCACGTCCGATCACGCCCGCAGATGGTCCGCGCCATGGCTGGGGGGGTGCTTCTGGCATCCGTGCTGGTTGCCACGGGCTGCACCTCGGTGGTGGACCGGCGCGGCTTCATGCCTGAAGATGAAACACAAATCGCCATCACGGCCGGGACAGATACCAAGGCCACAATCCTGGCCCGCCTCGGCAATCCGTCCCAACAGGGCGTGTTCGACCAGCAGGTCTGGTACTACATTTCCTCGGTTGAAAGTTCGCGCGCTTTCTTGCGCGCCCGCACTGATGAACGACGGATCATTGCAGTCACCTTCGATGATGGCGACATGGTCTCCGATGTCCGCCAGTTTGGCCTCGCGGACGGTCGGGTCATCGCATACAATCCGGAACGCACGCCGACGCGGGGCCGCGAAGTGACCTTCCTGGAACAGATTTTCGGGTCTGTGGGTCGCGCACCGGTGCAATTGCCTGGTGACGATCCCAATCTGCCGACCGGTTCGGGTGGTCCGCGCCGGCAATAGCCAAGACCGCGACCGTCAACGCACAGGCTTCAAAAGCCTCGTGAACCGGCATGGCCGGTTGCACGCATTCAGTCACTCACGCACGCTGTCACTCACGTGCAGAACATCGCATCGTTCTGGCACATGGCCGCCGATTTTCGACAATACGCCATGACACAGAAAAACTACGGCAACGGGCCATTTCAGAGACACGCCACGATCCGCAAGCAGCCTATTGCTCTGGGATCACGCCGGTGTCACCGGTCGCAGGCGTCGACGCAGGCGCTGGACCTGTTGGTGCAGGCTGTTGATCAGACCCTGGGTCGGCAACACCGCTGTCGCTGCCGCCAGGATCGGTTGCCCTTGCCATGCCGGGGACCGGGATACCCTGCGGTGCGCCCGAATCAGGACTGGTGTCACGAGAACGGGAGCGTGCACTGCCCTCACCGTCCTCACGCGCCCTACCGGCAGCCCTCGCCTTGCGCATGGCGTCAGCGTCGGCGCGGCGAACATCCGGGCCGGGGGCCGCTGTCCCATCGCTATAGACATAACGGTTGGCGAGCGCGCTGACGCTGACCGAATCACGCAGCACAAAGCCCTGCGACGCGTCCTCAAGCAGCACCACATACCACCATTGGTCCGAGCGGGTCTGGCCGATCACCCGGACCGATTCGCCTGCCCGCAAGGCCTTGAGCACGCGCGCCTCCGGCAGCGGGGACGACATCAGATTGGCCAGTTCGCGCACCGTGCCGGCTGCGCCAACATCACCGGTATTCTGGTCAAACTCGCGTTCAGTCTGGCGGTCGTTGCCGACCTGCGTGTAGCGTTCGACGACAAAGGCCGTCAGATCCGGCGTAAGCGGGACGCGCAACCAGCGCTCCCCCTCGGCCTCAACCACGCCATCAGCTGTCAGCCGGGTCCCGCTATCGGCGGTGCCAACAATTGCAGCCGACAGTGACGGTGCCTGACGCAAATGCACCAGCGCGCTCACCTCGACCGACCTCAAGCCACCGGTCACCTTGGGTTCGCCAGCGACCCCGGCAAATCGCTCCAGCATCGAGGCAGGCATGAACCCGACCGTCCCGTCGATGGTGGTGACCTCGTACCATTGCTCGCCGTCGATCAACAGATCGGTTCGGGCCGACACTGTCGAACCGGCCTTCAGATTGGCGACCACACCGCTTCCAGCTCCCGCCTCGTCACGGATCCCGTAATCCGCCTTGGTTTTGAACGTGGTGGCCTGGGTTTCCACACGGGTGTCATTGCCTGCCTCAAGCTTTGAAATGCCCCACAGCGCGGCGCCAGCCAGACCCAGCACCAGCAGGGTCATCCCCAGCAACCAGATCAGCGGCAAACCGCGCTTGCGCCGGGCACCAGCGCGGCCGACAGCCTGCCCACCACTGGCCGGACTGTCCTGTTCTTGCGTGAAATCCGTCACGATCTGCTGCCTGCTCCCCGTGCTCCAGCCTGGACTGGAAAACCACATCCGCCTTCTATGGCAATTCCCGCTCCGGGGGAAATCCCCACACACAGCACGGGTTCAGCGACCGACACTGACCGTCGCGCTGGACACCCAACCGATGGTGCCGTCGGCAGCCCGGACTTCGTACCAGATCCGCCCCCGGATCGTGCGGCTCTGCAATACTCGCAGCGCCGTTCCATTGGCGAGACTGAACATCACATTGCCCTCCTCGATGACAGGCAAGCGACGCAAATTTGCTTGCGGCACGGACACCACCACTCTTGACGGGCGGTTCGCGCCCGCATTGGTGCCGGGTGCACCGTCTGGCGGGCCGGATTGTGGCTGCTGGACAGGCGGCTTTTCCAGCAGCGGGGTGCCATCGCTTGAAGCGGGGTCAGTCGCTGGCGGTGCTGGATCGGGGTCGCCGCCCAGGTCAGGAGTCGTACCGCCTTGAGGGGGCTGACCCAGGGCACCATCTGTCGCCCCCTGCCCCGGCACGCCGCCAGTGGCAGGGCCTGCCCCATCGGGTCGATCACGCCTCAAGAGATCGGCTTTGATCCAGGCTTCGCCGCCGGTCTGGCTGTCGATCCGGTACCAGACCCCGTCAGCGGTGGCCGCTGCTGCGTTGACGATCACGCCCTCGCCCCGTGGCAGCTGGGCAACAAGGCTTGCTGTGGCAGCTGGCGCACTGCGCACATTGACCTGTGACCGTGCCACATAAGCGACAAACCGTGGTACGGCTTGTGCCGAGGCACCAGCGGCAATGTCGCCCTGCAGATCGGGGTTTGCACCCTCCAATCCTCGCGATGCGGGGTCGAGCGGTTCGGCCTGGGCCATCGCCTGCAACCGTCCCAGCACACGGCGCGGAACCCAGGCCTGCACGGTCTGGCGGTCCGGCATCACAATCCGCGCCCAGCCAGAAGTCTCTGTGCCCGAAACACCCGTCACGTCGACCACGGTCCCTGCCGCGATCTGGCCCACAGTGCCCGCCCCGGCGCCAGGACCGTCAACCGCGACGACCGCCGTGGTCACCTCCAGCATGTCCGGAGGCGACAATTCGACAAAGTCTGCCACCGCGGCATTGCTGCCATTCACCGGCCCGGCGGTTGCCAGCCCCGCTGACGCCTGATCTTGGTTGCCAAACAGCCGCCAGGCAACGAAACCGCCTGCAAGCGCAAGCAAGACCAGGACCGAGGCGACGAGAAGTCCGTTGCCGCGACTTTGCGGACGGTCCTCATCGGGAAAACTGTCAGACTGGTTCCCATCCCAGTCGATGTCCGGTGCCGGGCTGCGAGGCGGCGAGGCGGTGACGTTCGCGGCGTGACCGGGCACACCTTGGGGCTGATGCGCGATACCGGTCGCCGCACTGTCTGACGGGGTCCTGCTGATCAGGGCCAGCGGGGCGCCACACTCCGGGCAGATCGAATCAACCCCAGCCCAAGGCAGCATGGCCGC
>JALOSP010000231.1 GCA_025458365.1 Hyphomonadaceae bacterium | reverse complement strand
CGAGGATGTGATGGAGATGGTCCGCATCGCCGGCGGGCTGAGCGAGGCCGAATTCCAGGCCAAGCCGCGCATGTACACCAACATCAACTCGGTCAGCCCCCTGAAGCACGACTTCCCGATGCTGGACGGCGCGATGCGCCTGGCCCGGCGCGGCCAGCCGGTGGTGGTGACGCCCTTCACCCTGGCCGGCGCGATGGCCCCGGTAACGATGGCGGGCGCCGTGACGCTGTCGATTGCCGAGGCGCTGGCGGCGGTGGCGCTGCTGGAATGGATCGCCCCGGGGTGCCCTGTGGCGATCGGCACCTTCACCTCGAACGTCGACATGAAGTCCGGCGCGCCCGCCTTCGGCACGCCCGAATACATGCGCGCGACGCAGATGACGGGGCAGCTTGTGCGCTTCTATGGCGTACCGATGCGGGCAAGCGGCGTCTGCGCGGCCAACGTGCCGGACGGGCAGGCGATGTGGGAGACGTCGAACAGCCTGTGGTCGGCGGTGCAGTCGGGGACCAACATGGTCTATCACGCGGCCGGCTGGCTGGAGGGCGGGCTTATTGCCAGCCCCGAGAAGTTCGTGATGGACTGCGAGGTGCTGCAGATGATCCAGCGCTACTTCGAGGAGGCCACCTTTGCCACCACCGAGGAGGACATCGCCATCGACGCGATCCGCGAGGTCGGGCCGAACGGGCACTACTTCGGGGTCCAGCACACGCAGGACCGCTATCAGACCGCCTTCTATGCGCCCTTCGTGAGCGACTGGCGCAACTTCGAGGCCTGGCAGCTGGATGGCGCGATGTGGACGCCTGAGCGGGCGCACCGGATCTACAAGCAGATCCTGGCCGAATTCGAGGCGCCCGAGATGAACGGCGACCACCGCGAGGAGCTGACCCGCTTTGTGGCCCGCAGAAAGCAGGAAGGCGGGGCGCCGACGGATTTCTGATCCGGGGCGTGTCCACTGTGGACAGGGTTTCAATTTTTATAGATATCAATGGGGTAAGTTTCTGTTTAACCCTTTGTTAAGGTTTGACCTTGGCCACGGGGCTTGCCTGAAATTTGCCGGAATCCGCCGCCAGACTGACGGTATGGCGGTAACTGCAGATACCTTGGAACAGGCCCTTCGGGCAGAACTGGCGCTGGCATCCGGGCTTGTGCCTGAGGTGCTGACCCGGCACGCGCTGTTGCAGGACCTGGGGGTCGAAGAGGAAGACCTCTGGTCTGCCGTTGAAGCGGTGCGGCAGGCGGCAGGCCTGCCAGAGCCGGCCTTTCCCGATGATCCTGCGCAGGACAGGGCTTGGCACGAAGTCCAGGCAGCGGGGCCGGGATTGCGGCTGTTGGCGCCGTTCTGGCCGGAAGCCGGCGCCATGCTGGACCGGATGGAGCAGGACCTGCGCCACCCGGGAAAGGACAGCGTGGCCAGCCTGGCGGAAAGCCTGAGGAGCGGGCATTACAGACCGGCAGTGTCCCCGATGCCCCTGGCGGCCAACGACCATACGCCGCGACTGACACGGATGCAGGCGGTGGGACGGGTGGCTGGTACCGGCACGGCGCTGTTCACGGTATTGCCTGCGCTGAAGGTGATGACCTGCGAGGGCAAGTGTGCGCCTTGTCCGGATGGCGTGGGCGCGGCCATAACAGGTTTTGCGCCTTTCGGGCTGACCTGTATGGCGATGCTGGCAGTCTTGCTGCTGTGGCCGGTGGCTCGGCAGTTTTGGCGGTCTGGAGATGCGGTGCCGGTGCGGCCCTAGTGCGCCACCAGGTGCTGTCAGGGCATCGGGATACCTGACCCTTCGACCGTCTGGCCCTTTGTCGCATCTGAGGGCAAACTGCCGCCAAAACCTGGGTCCGGGGAGTGTGCGTGCTGACAGTGGAGCGGGATGACGGTGCAGACCGGACAGCGGCGACCTTGCGTTGGGTATTGAGCGGCTTTGGCGCCTTGGCCGGGCTGGTTCTTTGGGCGCTGATCGAAGTGGCCGACAATATCGAGGTTCCCGAACGGCCGATCCTGGTTCTGATCACGGCATCGGGTGCCTTCTTCGCCAGTGGCTTCATGATGGTTGGACCGCTGATGCTGCGCCGGGCGCTGGCCCATGCCGCCCTTGTCGGCGCGGCCGCGGGTCTGCTGATCTGGCTGGCCAGCCTGCGGTTCGAGACCCTGGATCAGGCGTTCATCGACCCCTATGCCTTTCTGGCGGTCATGGCCGTGATTGCGCTTCCGGTGCCCTTCCTGATTGCGCAGGGTGGCCCCGGCTGGCGCGATTATCCGGCACTGTTCGAGGGCAGCTGGTCTGTGGTCGTGCGGGGTGCTGTGGCCGGGCTGTTCACCGGAGCGATCTGGATCGTCATTGCATTGTCGGATGAATTGCTGCGGTTGGTCGGAATCGGGCTGATCGGGGCCTGGGCCTATGTCGGGGCGGTGCCCTTCAT
This sequence comes from Hyphomonadaceae bacterium, assembly GCA_025458365.1. GTDB lineage: Bacteria > Pseudomonadota > Alphaproteobacteria > Caulobacterales > Aquidulcibacteraceae > JALOSP01. The sequence goes on along the minus strand of JALOSP010000231.1, from coordinate 1,510 downwards.
GATCACGGGGGCGGGGTTCGGCCTGGCGCTGGCGGTGGTGCATGAATTGCGCGACCTGATCCAGGCCCGGCTGGTGGTGCGGCTTCTGCGGCTGCTGGCGCCGGTCGTCCTGGTCGTCTCGGGTGTTTTCCTGCTGGCGGCTCTGGTGCAGGGACTGTCGGAACTGTTCGGCAGTCTGTCGGCGGCCAGCGTCCTGATCGCGATGGGAGCGGCGGCATTGACGCTGCTGACGCTGGTGGTGGACCGGGAGGATGCGGTGGCGCCGTCCAGTCCGGTGCTGCTGTGGTCGGCACGCGGGCTGGCGGTTGTTCTGGCCATGCTGGGGGCGCTGGCGGTCTGGGCGGTGATGCTGCGGGTCGGCCAGTATGGCTGGACGCCGGATCGGCTGTTCGCCGGTCTCGCGGCGCTGGTGGTGCTGGCTTATGGGGTGCTGCATGGCGTGGCTGTGCTGCGGGGCAGTGGTTGGATGGCGCGCATCCGCTCCGGGAACCTGGGGATGGCGCTGGTGATGCTGGCGGTGTCGGCGCTGTGGCTGACCCCGGTTCTGGACGCCGAGCGCATTTCGGCGCGCAGCGTCGAGGCACGGGTTCTGGCTGGTGATGCGCGCGACCCCGCCGATGTCCTGTTGCTGCAGCGATGGGGAAAGGCGGGCGCGGGCGCGCTGGAGCGGCTGCGGGTGGCGGCGAGCGAGCCTGGCCGGGAAGACCTGGCCGCCTGGCTGGAAGGTGCCGGATCGGGTGAGGCGGACGGCGCGGATGCGGCCGAGCGCGAAAGGCTGATTGCCGCGATCGTGCCCGCATTGGCATTGCAGCCGGCTTCGGCGACAGGCCTGCGCGACAGTCTTCTGATGCTGATGCAGCCCTATGAGTTGCGCGACATGGCGGAGGTCTGCCCCGGCACTGCGCCCGGCGGCGGGGCGAAGTGCCTGTTGGTTGTGGCCGATCTGCTGCCTGATCTGCCCGGAGAAGAGGCTGTCTTGGCCATGGACCGCGAGGGCTGGGCCAGTCTGGACGGGCTGCTGCTGCGCGACGGGCTGGTGTCCCGTCAGGCCATGCAGACACTGGACGGGCGGCCGCTGACGGATGTTGAGGTCCGCAACCTGATGGCTGCTTGGCTGGCCGCGCCGCCTCCGGTGGCGCCGGTTAGGCTGAATCAGCTGGGGACCGGCGCGCAGGGCGTGTTCCTGGCGCCCTGAGCGGGCGAAGTCTTTGTTAAGGAATCCGGCCTAGGCTTCCTCCGGAATCACCGGAAGGCGCGTTCGATGTACGGCTTGTTGCTGCGGTCCATCCAGTCCTATGTCCGCGCCACGCATGGCGCGGTTCTCTGGTCGCGCGTCCTGCGCCTGGCCGGGCAGCCGGCTGACGGATTCGAACCGATGCTTCCCTATGCGCCTGACGTTCTGGATCAGGTGGTGGCGGCCTGCGCCGCGGAACTGGGCAGGCCTGCGGATGTGATCCTTGAGGATGTAGGGACGTTCCTTGTGACCGCTGCCGGGCATCACCCGTTGCGC